>JAZRGC010000089.1:0-10135 GCA_045643985.1 Clostridia bacterium | reverse complement strand
CATATTGTTCCTATATTGTGGGCGATCGCCCACTTGTAGTATGTTCTTATGTTTGCAAAATTCGCAGACTCAACCCACAAAAGGGCAATCTGCTTGTTTTATGTTTTAGTCAACCAATGTAATGTAGAGAGTGCAGAGTTTGTTGACGGAGTCGGCTTCCTTGCCGTCTTTTTCGTTGTAGTTTGGCAACAGGGCAGTTGATGATGCAACAATATCTTTGCTTAATTGGTTGTTGACGTGTGCAATGATTTTTGCATCGACAAAAGTGTCATCATTCAACATGTAGTCCTCAATTCCTCTTGCAAATTGTCTTGCATAGGCAGGGCTATCGCTTGCGCCAATAATATAGATTGTTGATTCGCCATTGTAGTTGATTGCATCAAGAATATCTTCAAATCGGCTTGGTTTTGCCATTTTTTCGTTGGTGCTTTGGTTGTATGCAAGGACGGTTTTGCCATTGTCGTCAAGGATGAAGTTGTACACCTTTGCGCTCGTGTCAGTGAGCCCATCGCCAGTGCCGTCATAGACACGTATTGAAAGGAAGGTGAAGTTGACAGTTGCCGATGACTGAGTTGTAAGGCCGTGGATTGCAACCGACAACACAACAACAATGACCGACAGGAAGACAAGGATCAATGTTGACATTGTCTTTTTGAATGCGACCATACTCTTTTCGTTGCTTTTCAACTTGTTGATTGGAGAGATTTTCACATTGTCAAGGACGTCAGGAGTGGTTTCATCTGTTTCCTTATTGAGCAATGTTTTGAGGTCTTTTGTTTTCATAGGTCTTCCTCCCTGTACTTGCTTTTGATTTTGTTCAGTGCATTTTTGTACGCCCATAGCACTGTGCCCAATGGCTTTTCAAGCATATCTGCAATTTCTCGATGTTTGAAGCCGGATATAAGATGCAATGTGATGATTTGTGCTTCGGTTTGATTCAATTCCTTCTTGATTATGTTGAGCAAGGGGCTTGATATTGAGTCATCAATGGTGTAGTGTCCACCGATATTTCCACCTCGCTCATCAAAGTCCAAGGAAATTTCCCGTTTTTGTTTTGCCAGTTCATTGTAGGTCAAATTCTTGGCGATGGTGTAAATCCAAGCAAGAGTGTTTGAGCCTGCTTTGTACATCTTTGCAGAAAGTCGAATGCGAATATAAGTGGACTGCATAATGTCTTCTGCCAGATGATGATCACCACAAATTGACAAGACAAAACTATACAATCCGTTTTTTGTTTGGTTGTACAATTCTTCAAAGGCAAGTTCATCTCCTCTTGCGATGCGAAGCATAGTGTTGTCAAGGGTGATTCTATCCATACAGGTTATTATAACACTGTATGGAGAAATTTTCAACCACAAAATTCACATGGGCAACGTAGGGTGGAAAAAGGATTGGAAAAAGTGGTCAAATTGGGCGCAGAAAACTTGTGAGAATATCTCAAATGACACCAAAACAAAACAATGAAATATGTGCATTTGTTGATATGTAATTTTGTGTTTTGCAATGGGCAACGTTGCCCAAGTTTGCACATTGGACAATATGTCAAAATGCACATTTGTGTTGAGTGTTGATGTGTGTAGGAATAAGAAAGTTTAGTTATGTCAGTGCAAACAATGTGGACAAATGAAGATATGTTTTTGGTTGAAAATGGTATGTCGAGCAAGGCAAGATAAATCCCACAGAGCAGTGTCTGTGGGATCTATATAGGGGGGAGATTATGTTCATCCTTTGTGAAAGGATTGATTTTGTATTTTGTCAAAACAAGATGTTTATATTGTCAAAATGCTTGTATAAACACTTGATATTGTCATTTTTCTGCAAGAACAATCACTGTCAATGGGTCAATGTTTTCGCCATCTTTGCTCATTTCAAAGTGCAGGTGATTGCCTTGATGAGCCTCTGTTGCCATAGTGTCGCTGGCTGTTGCAATAACTTGTCCTTTGGTCACTTTGTCCCCTTCCTTCAAGGTGATGCCTTCTGCAAGAGAATAGTAGCGAGATTGATAGTTGTCGGCATGGTTGATGACAATGTAGTGTCCTTTCAAAGTGTCGTATCCAACTGAAGCCACAGTGCCATTTGCCACTGCCATAACTTTGTCATCACTCACTGAAAAGTCAACACCTGTGTGGGTTGAGTATTGACTTAGGGTTGAGTTCCACACAAGGACTGTGTTGGAGTGTTCCACAACAACTGAGCCAAGACAAGGTGCGCCAAAGGTCAAGGTTTCAACAGGCTTGTTGACGATGGGTGTGTCGTTGCTGGAAGGCTTGTCAACCAGCGTATCGCTTGGTTTGTTTGTGGGTGTATCAATTGGTGTGTCAACAATATCATCGGGTGTCAAGTTGACATTTTGATCTCCAAAATTGCCAGTCACAGCAAGGGCGATTACTGTTGCCACAGATGCGATACAAAGCAAAATTAGAAGATACATTGCGTTTCTTTTCATAAAGCCACTGAATCTTTTAGTGGCAACTGCTATTTTACTCATTGTTTTACCTCCGTGGTGGAATTATTGACCGAAAAATCCCTTTTATACCGACAAAACAAAAATTTTTCATTGCAAAGTAGAAAAATACGAAAAAAATCAAAATCTTCATTGACTAGATTGTGGCAGGAAATATATAATCAAAGTATGGACTACAACAAGAGTATGTACAGATATATGCTAGACTACGCACCCAAGCATAATGAGTGCGCAGTTGCACGTGGCAATTTTTCTGCTTCTCCTGAAAGGTTGAACAAAGAAATCCAACGTGTTGCAGGTGGTTTGTACAAACTTGGCGTAAGACAAGGGGATGTGGTTATGTCTGCGCTCCCCAACATTGAGCAAGCAGTGTCATTGCTTTATGCAACAACCTTGCTTGGTGCAGTTTTTGCACCCGTCCATCCACTGATTGCTGAAAAGGAGTTTGAAAAGGAAGTTGCCATCCAAAAGCCAAAAGTCCTTGCCATTTCAGCAGTGAATTCTATGCGATTTTCAAAGCACAAGGGCAGGGCAAAGGTCATATACTGCCCCTATTGTTTCCACGGTTTTTTGGGCTTGCCATATTCTAAAGAATATGTCGAGTACACTGGCGATGGCTCAATCCCTGCACTCCATATGCACTCCGGTGGCACTTCTGGTGTGCCAAAGACGGTGGTGCTTTCCCATCAAAATGCCAATGCTTTGGTTGACAATTTGTTCCAGTCAATCCCCCATAAATTTGGCAAAAACGACTCAATGCTTGTGACACTTCCATTGTTTCACGGATTTGGGCTTATAGTTGGCGTCCATGCAGTGTTGTCGGCAGATATGAAGGCAGTTTTATTGTCAAAATTCAGTGGCAAGTCAGCATTGAAAGAGTTGGCAAAGCACAAAATCACGACAATGATTGCAATCCCACGTATGCTTTCAAAATTCCTTGCAACAAAGGGTTTTGAAGGGGACAAAGTGTCATCGCTTGTCCACGTGTTTGTGGGTGGAGATACTCTTGACAAGAGATTGGCAACAGAATTTAACCAAATTATGAAAAATGCAGGGGCAACTGCCGTTGCACAACAAGGATATGGACTGACAGAAATTGGCAGTGTGTGTGTTTTGTCATCAAAGGATGACGAGGTGGGCACAGTTGGAAAACCCTTGAAAAACCTTGAAGCACTTATTGTCGATGACGATGATTGTCCTGTTGCAGATGGCGAAAAGGGCGAACTTTTGCTTTGTGGCAATCAAACAATGATTGGTTATCTTGGCGCAGAAGACACAGGATTTTTGCATCTTGACGGCAAAAAGTATTTGCGCACAGGTGACATATTTGCAAAAGAAGGGGACAATCTTGTGTTTTATGGCAGAAAAAAACGACTCATCAAAATATTTGGCATGAATGTTTTCCCAAACGAAATTGAAAGAGTCGCAAAAGAAATTGACTATGTGAAGAATTGTGGTGCTTTTGAAAGGGTTGTCAGTGGCAAAACACAAATTGAACTTGTGGTGGAAGGTCAAATCACTGACAAACAAAAGGAAGAAATCCGTGATTATATTGGCAGAAATCTTTCACATTGGCATATCCCAAGGCTTATAAGGTGCATAGAAAAAATACCCTATACTGCCATAGGGAAAATTGATTATAAGTCTTTGCATGATGAGTGTGAAGAAAATTAAACCGTAGAAAGAAAAACAAGAAAGTAAACAAACAAAGGTTTCAATACATCACTGAAAAGTGGTGTATTTTTTTAGATTTCTTCAAGGGCTTTTTGATAGCGTTCAATGATTGCTTCTTTCACCAATGCTCTTGTTTCTGAATTGATGGGGTGAGCAATATCTTTGAAGTTGCCTTCGGCAGTTTTTCTTGAAGGCATTGCGATAAACACTCCGTCTTTGCCTTCAATGATTTTGATGTCGTGGATGGCGAAGCAACCATCGATGACGATTGATGCAATTGCTTTCAGTTGTGAGTCGCTGTTTTCAACAAGACGAACTCTTGTGTCAGTGATATTCAACATAATTCACCTTTTGTTCAATAGTTATTTTACACATTCTATACCCAAATATGAAAAAATTCAATACTTTGCGCAAAATATATCCAAAAAAAGTGAAAATTGTTCATATTTGAAACATATATTAGGGTATGAAAATGCATAATGATGAAAAAATACACTTTATTGGCGTTGGCGGGGCAAGTATGAGCGCACTTGCAAAGTTTGCAAAAATGCAAGGAATGCAGGTCACAGGCAGTGATAGGACACAATCCGACATCACCAAAAGCCTTGAAAAACTCTTTCCTATATTTTATGGCGAACATCCTGAAATTGTTGACCATTGCCACAAAGTTGTGTATTCATCTGCAATCAGTTGTGACAATTTGGAGATGAAGCGGGCAAAGGAACTGGGCATACCAACTGTTGAAAGATGTGATTTTTTGGGTCAAATTGCTGACGGATTTCAAAAAACTATTGCCATTGCCGGTGCTCACGGAAAAACCACTGCAACGGCAATGATTGCTCACGGGCTGAAAACCCTTGGCAAAAATTTTTCGGCGCATATTGGTGGCGAAACTGAGTATGGAAATTTGATTTTGGAAGGGGGCGAGTTTTTTGTCACTGAGGCTTGTGAGTATAAAAAGAGTTTGCTCAGTCTAAATCCTTATGTATCGCTACTGCTCAACGTCGAACTTGATCATCCCGACTGCTATAAGGATATGAAATCTCTACTGCAAGTGTTTTTGACATTTTTGAGCAGAGCAGAGATCAAAGTTTTTCCTGCAAAATTTATTGATATATGTCAAGATGAACATATGTTGCCATATGAATATGAGAGTACATTAATTCAACTTGAACAGGTCAAGGAAAATGGCAATTTGAAAGAAAACTCATTTGTGGTGCTCTCAAATGGAAAAGTGGACATATGGTCATCCAATTTGGATGATGATATTTCAAAAGAATTGAAAGTTTTGAAAAACGGCAAAAGCGCTATGAGTGTAATGTTGCCAAACAATCACAAGATGACCATGTTAAACGGACTGGCAGTTGTGGCAGTGTTGTCAACAATTGGATGTGATGTGAAAGAGATTGAAAACTGCCTTGCGAACTTCAAGGGCGTGAAAAGAAGAAATGAATATATAGGCAGGCTTGGCAAGGCGAAAGTGGTGTTTGACTACGCCCATCATCCAACACAAATTGCAGGGATTATTTCTGCCCACAAAGGCAAAAATCTTGTGGTGTTTCAACCTCACACATACACACGCACAAAGGCATATTTTGATGATTTTGTTGGGGCTTTGTCCTTGGCAGATAGGCTTGCAATCCTAGACACATATGGGGCAAGAGAAAACAAAATCCAAGGCGCAGACAGCATAGACTTGGTCAGAGCAATTTCGACAAAATGTGCACAATCAAATGTTGAGCATATCAAAAGTGATGACAAAACTATTGAATACGTCAAAATGCACAAAAACGATTATGACAACATATTGTTTCTTGGCGCAGGGGATATATACCTGATGAAGGACAAATTGATGGGTGAGTTAGATGATGTCTTCGGCATTGAAGTCCAAGACGTCATGAAGGTTTTTTGACATAGAATAAAGTGACTCACACTTGCTCAGTGCGTTGTTGAAATCCCCACACTCCAATGAGCCTTTTTGCTCGGCTAGTGCAACGGAAAATCCACGAAGATCAGGAGAAAAAGTGAACAGTTCCATAACCTTTCTTTTGCTTTGCCACCACTGCACAAGGTCGTTTGTCAAGGTCAGTGCAAGGTCGCTTTCCTTGTGGATTTCCATTTCAATTTCATAAAGGCGATTGTCCAACTCCTCAAAAGTTTTTTCAATGTAGTGGTGTTCAAGCACTCCTGCTGTGATTATCAAAGCCAGCATAAGCAAGGCAATTATTATCTTTTTCATTGTTCACCCCTTTCAAGGTTGACTGTCAAACTGTCCCCATTGTATGGTTGCACAAACACTTTTGAGCCTTGCAACAGCAATAACAACACATCCTTGCTTTCCATATTTATTTTTGACAAAAGTTTCATAATGCCTTGCTTTGTCACACCATCCGTGACGGACAGATTGTTGCCAAGAAAGTTGCCTTCCAATATCAACGTCACAGGCATATAGGCTCTTTCCACGTCCATATTGACGTCCTCGGGGCAAAGTGGTTTGCAAGTGCTTTTGGGGAGCACCGTCATAGAGCCATTTGTTTCGATGATTGCATATTCGACTTCGGCAGGATTGAATACGTCCTTGCTCCTCAATGCTTCCATAAGGTCATCGACATCCATATTCAACTCCTTCATCACTTGTGGCAGTATGTTGCCTTTTTCGATGATGACAACAGGCTTTCCGTTGACGACACGGCGAAATCTCACACTTTTTGATGCGATTTTTGTGATGAATAGGTGGGCAATAAACAATGTAAACACAGGGATTATGCCGTATATTATGGGTATTGTAGGGTCTGCCATAGGGATGCAGGCAAGTTCGCTTGTGACAAGTGTTATGACAAACTCAAAAGGTTGCAACTCGCCAAGTTGTCGTTTGCCCATAAGTCGCATTGATAAGAACAGAAAGAAATATATGATTATACTTCGAATAAAGATGTTGAGCATAATCATATTTTGCAGAAAATCCTATCTTTTTATGCAAAGCATAGGCGTTGCAGGCGAAATGAATGGGCTATTTTGCTTTTTGGCGCATTCTAGGGGCTTTTGCAAGGGGTTTGTGCTTGTGGCTGTAATTCCTGTTGGCGTCATCGCTCTTTCTTTTAGAAAGAGAAATGGTGGGAGCAAACATTTTGACGTAGCTGGCAATGTCAATGACGTTGAATATTGACGTAGCCAGCACGAAGAAAATGACTATGTATATTCCTACAACAACCAAAGACACCCATTTGTTCATAAAGTTTGAAAGCAATCTGTCTGCAAACAGGCCCGTCAACCCCAAGGGGATTGAATATGCAGGGGCAAGGAGTGCTTTTTTCAATCCAATTCCTTTGCCGAGTTTTTTGAATATGGTAATTGAATTTAGTGTCGCAGTGATTGTCACAGACAGGCCCATGGCAATTGCCACCGAATATATCCCCACTAGTTTTGGCAGGAAAATAATGCAAGGGAGCATAAGGACTGCCCCAATTATATAGTTGGTGAAAGTGCGCTTTTCAAGTCCTAATGAATTGAGTATGGGCGTGGTTGCCTGTCCTAGTGCCATAGGAAACACCATAGGTGAGCAATAGGATATAAACTCCCCGGCATGCTCATCTCCAAAGAATATGAGTCCAAGATGTTTGCCAAAGGGAAGATAGATGGCAAAAAAGAAGCCTGACACCAGCCCAGAGAAAATGAGTGACGCACGATATTTTGATTTGATTGCCGACAAGTCATTGTTCTTGGCAAGGGATGCAATGTCGGGGATAAGCACCACTGCAAGGGCAGAGATTGCCATGGTCGGCACCATAATCATAGGAAAAGCCATGCCTGCAATACGACCATATTCGGCAGTGGCTGATGCAAGGGTCATTCCACTGTCCACAAGCCTTTCAGGAATGATGAGAGCAGTTATTGTCGCAGACAATGATGTGAGAATGCGCATAGTTGACAGGGGCAATGTGGATTTGAATATTTCCTTGGTGTCTTGTGGCTTTGTCAACCTGCCACCTTTTGCAAAGAATATGACTGCAAGGACAAGTGCGCAGGCAAGATCACTGACGGTGAAGGCAATTGCCACAGCAGTGGCACCATCAATTGTTGCCACAATTCCACCTGCCAAAATTGATGCAATGACAATGCGCACCACTTCTTCAAGGAATTCCGTTGATGAAAATGTAAGAAATTTCTTTTGTCCCCAAAACCAACTGCGCAAAACTCCGTATATGGTGGACGTGATGAGAGTGGGGAGCATAATAAGAAACAGTTTGACACATCTATCATCGGCAAACAATATGTTTAGTTTTGAATGCAATGCAAATGTCAACACAACAATTGTAAGGCTTGCCAAAAGACCGATGAGAAGTGCCGATGTTGCAAATGAGTTTTGCTTTGTTCTGTCGTCCCCTGCGCTTGCGACTTTCCGAGATAGCACCGTGGGCGCCCCTGCCGTGATTGAGAAAAGGAGCAAAAGTATGCTCAAAGATATTTGATAAAGTCCAACAGTTTCTGCGCCAAGACTGCGTGACATCCACATTTTGAAAAGAAAGGATAGGGCACGTGTGGCAACTGCAAAGCCTGTGACCGTAAAAAAGGATTTGACAGTTTTGTTCATACAATAAACTTATGACGGAAAGAAGACATAAATACAAACAAAATGAGATAAGCCCTATGGCGCAAAAATAGGGCAAGGGTGTCAAATATAATGGCAACAAAAAAAGGACAGGCGATGTGCCTGTCCTTTTTTTGTTTTTGAGATTATTCGTTGTAATCTTCGTACTTGTTGCGTTTTTCAACAATTGCTTCATTGTGGATGTTGTCGTTGGCTCTTGCTCTTGCGGGCTTTCTGAACTTCTTCACGACGTAAACAATGATGACTGCGATTGTTGCGATTGCAAGAAGGATTGTGGGGATCATCCACCAGAGTGAATCAAGATTGAATTCGTTGTCAGGTGTGGTGGGTTCTTCCTCTTCTTCAACGTTGCCTTCTTGTGAACTTTCTGCCACTGTACGTTTTGCAACAAAGTCACCTGCGACTGCGCTGTCGAATTCTGCTTCGTCAATGATTTCAAATTCGATTGCATCGAACATTGCATAACCTGTTGAAAGGAGATCCTTGTTGTCTGCATCGTATTCGCCGAGTGCGAGTTTGATTGTTGCTGATGAAACCTTTTCATCAAGAGTCTTGACGTAGAAGGTGTATTTTGTCCATGCAGTTGTTCCGTTTTCGCCTTCCTTTGTGCCGATGCCCTTGAAGATGAAGGGGTTATCCTTTTCATTTGCACTGCCAAGGAAGAATTCGATTGTTGCGCCTGCGCCTGTCACATTGTATGTGCGCACCCAGACTGAAACACGGTAGAAGTTTTCTGCATTGAGGCTGTAATTTGATGAAGTGTAGGTGTATGCGCTTGATGCTGTGTTGTTGATGACAAGGAAGTTTTTGCCGATGATGTCTGCGATGTCGTTGCCATCTTTGTCAACTGTTGAAAGCAATTCTGTTGTTGAGATATAGTTTGCTTTCATATCGTTGTACATCTTGATCTTTTGAAGGATGACTTTGATTTCATCGTCTGTCTTGCCTTCATAGTTTGCCTTCACTGCATCGATTTCTGTTTGGAGAATAGAGTAGTCAGTGTGTTTGTATGTCTTGCCAAAGAGTGAAACTGTTTGTCCCATTGATGCAATGATTTCTGCATAGTTGGGATCGGTTGCATCTGCTTCGTCAATGTCGTGTGTGGGAAGCACTGAGCCGTCTGCATAAACAACACCGCTGAGAGTGTTCTTTGAACTTTGGTCTGTGCCCACTGCGCCCTTCCAACCATTGGGTGTTGAAAGTTCGGTGTGTGATTCCACTGTTTCGCTTGCTGTGTCAAATCCATCTGAGAGATAACTGATCTTTCTTTCGGTTGCAAGGATTGTGTCTTCTGTGATGCCGTCAAACTCTTCGTCTGTTGTTGTGCTTGTGAGTGTCACGTTGTCGAAGAGAACAATGCCTGATGAGAATTCATTGTGTCCTTGTGC
>JAZRGC010000088.1:0-2260 GCA_045643985.1 Clostridia bacterium | reverse complement strand
CGGACGCCTGCGACAACGTCTTCGCCTTGTGCATTGACAAGGAATTCACCCATCAATTTCTTTTCGCCTGTTGCAGGATCTCTTGTGAATGCAACACCTGTGCCTGAGTTGTCATTGAGGTTGCCAAAGACCATGGGCATTACGTTGACTGCTGTACCCCAGCTGTAAGGGATGTCATTGTCACGACGATAGACGTTTGCACGGGGGTTGTCCCAACTGCGGAAGACTGCACGGATTGCTTCATAAAGTTGCACTTTGGGGTCTGTGGGGAAATCTTCGCCGATCTTTGCCTTGTATTCTGCTTTGAATGCTTGTGCAAGTTCTTTGAGATCATCTGCTGTAAGTTCGATATCGCTGACAACACCTTTTCTTTCTTTGAGTTCGTCAATGAGTTCTTCAAAATATTTCTTGCCCACTTCCATGACGACGTCTGAGAACATTTGGATAAATCTTCTGTATGAGTCGTAGACAAATCTTCTAAATTTGGGATCGGGGTTGTGTGAAATCATTGATTCAACGACTTCGTCATTAAGACCAAGGTTGAGGATTGTATCCATCATACCAGGCATTGATGCTCTTGCGCCTGAACGGACTGACACGAGAAGGGGATTTTCAAGGTCACCAAACTTTTTGCCGTTGATGGTTTCCATTTTTTCGACATATTGCATGATTTCTGCCATAATATCGTCGTTGATTCTTCTTCCGTCTTCATAGTATTGTGTGCATGCTTCGGTTGTGATTGTGAAGCCTTGAGGCACAGGAAGACCGATGTGTGTCATTTCTGCAAGGTTTGCGCCTTTGCCACCGAGAAGTTCACGCATTGATGCATTGCCTTCGCTGAAAAGATAGCAGTACTTTTTCATTTGAAATCCTCCAAAAGATTCATTTATAAATTTTTTCTGTTTTCGATTTTGTCGTGCACACGCTGGCGAATATTTTTCATAAAAATATAAGAGTAATACGCGCGCTTAAATATCTTAACAAAAAAGTGCTATTTTTGCAAGCAATTTCAGTTGACGGACTGCATTTTTTTTTGTTAGAATTAAGTCATCAAATTTTAGGAGTGCAAATATCGATGGATTCAGACTACCGAAGTAGCCAAATCACCAACATCTAATCGCACGCTTTTGCGGTTTCCAAAGGCAGTGCGTTTTTCATTGCAAGAGGAGGCCGATTATGATTCAAGTTTACCAAAAACTCAACAAATCAATCGTTACCGTAAACCCCGACCTTGTTGTCGAGGGCTTTGACTTTTCAGGAATGTGGGTGCATATGTCCAACCCCACCGACAAGGAAATCGAACTTGTGGCAGGTGCAACAGCCATACCCGAAGATATGATCAAAGCCGCACTGGACGATGAAGAAAGAGCACGTATTGAAAGAGAGGACAACGTTCTTCTTGCCCTCACCGACATCCCTATCACCGAAGATGACGGCGATCACTACACCTATTCAACACTGCCCTTTGGTTTTATCACAACTGATGACGTTGTCGTCACCGTTTGCCTTAATGAAACAACCATCATCAACGACCTTATGAGTGGACGATTCATCAAGGATTTCAACATACACAAGCGCACAAGATTTTTGCTCCAATTGCAATATGCGATTTCCAAAAAGTACTTGCAATACCTTCGTCAAATCGACCGTGCATCACAACGTGTCCAAAACGAACTTGACAAGGCTATGAGAAATAGCGAACTTAGTGAGATGCTCGACCTTGAAAACTCACTGGTGTACTTCTCAACATCCTTGCGTTCAAATACAGTCGTCCTTGACAAACTTCCAAAGTACGTCAAATTCTTTGAAGAAGACGAAGATTTGTGGGAAGATGTCCTCATTGAAAACAGACAGGCTATTGAAATGTCAAACATCTATCGTGACATTTTGGACACCACAATGGACACCTATGCCAGCATCATTTCCAACAATCTAAACGTAGTAATGAAGGTTTTGACCTCACTCACACTCATCGTTGCAGTGCCTAGCATGATTGGCTCATTCTGGGGCATGAACACAGGAGTTCCCTTCGAAGGTCAGCCTTGGGGATTCTGGGTGGTCATCGGTCTGTCTGTTGTCATCTGCATTATCATCTCAATTATTCTTGCAAAGAAAAAGATGCTCAAATAAAAACACACTATTTTGCGAATTAGCAAGTCAAAAAGCAGACCAAAAAAGGTCTGCTTTTTTTGCAAAAATTTACTGAGTGCGAACATATCAAGTGAATAACCACCCCTTCCTCACGTGTTTCCCCTCATTT
>JAZRGC010000087.1:0-41010 GCA_045643985.1 Clostridia bacterium | reverse complement strand
GACATGGCTACGATCCGACTTCTGAGCGCACATACATTAAAACAAACCTTATTGGTTTATACATTATAATACATTAAAAATGTAGTGTCAACCCAGTGGGTTAAAACATTTTTTTCCAACACCTTGCAAAAACGTAATTTTTTGACTTGCACTTGGTGTTGATTTTTTGGCTATTTTCAAGGCTTTACCCTTGAAAACCTGTGTTTTTTCGGGGGCAATCAATATCCACCTCGGATTGAAAGCACTTCGCCCGTAATATAATCTGCTGAAAGCAAAAACATCACTGCTTCTGCCACTTCTTTTGGTGTGCCAAGCCTGCCCATGGGGATTTCACCTATGAAAGCATCAAGTTCATCCTTGCTGTACACCTTCATCATATCGGTGTCAATTGCTCCGGGAGCAACTGCATTTACTGTGATGTGAGATGGGGCAAGTTCCTTTGCAAGAGCCTTTGTAAGCCCTATGACACCTGCTTTTGATGCAGAATAATGAGTTTCCATGCTGGCACCATCTGTGCCCCACATAGAAGCCACATTGACAATGTGCCCTGCGCCCTTTGAAATCATCATTGGCACAACTGCTCTTGTCACATAAAATGTGCCGTCAAGATTGACACCCATCATTCTTTTCCAATCTTCATCGGTGATGTCTTGGAAAAGTTTGTCTTCAGCAATGCCTGCATTGTTGACAAGAAGGTCAATTGACCCCAAGTCATCAACAACATTGGCAATCATTTTCTCAACACTGGCCGATGATGAAACGTCACAAGGATAGCAATGTGCACCGACTTCATTTGCCAGTGCTTTTGCCCTTGCTTCATTAGTGTTGTAGGTGAAAGCCACTTTATACTTGCTTGAAGCAAGACGTACAATGGCTTCCCCTATTCCACGACTTCCACCAGTGATGAGAATTGTTTTCATTGGTTATTTATTTTCTTCTTCTGCCTTTTCGATGGCTTCCTTGTCTGCATCGTTGATGATGCCGAGCATTGTGCTATCTTCGTCACTCATAATGTTTGCAACGTGGAGATAGTTGTAGTAATCGCTGTTGAAGAATGCGATCATAAGGTTGTCCCCTTCTGCATTGATTTCAAGGTTGAGCCATGAGGTGTTGAATTTTGCTTCAAAGACAACGTTTTCATTGTTTGTGCCGTCAAGGTTGATTGCATACACCTTGCCACCTGTGCTGTCTGTGTAATAGACAACTCCGTTGTGGATGGTTTGGATGGTTGCTGCTCTGCCGATGATAGGAGTGTTGTCTGTTGTGACACCTTCTGCTGAGTTTGCAAGATAGATGTTTGAGCCAATTGTCACAAGTGCGCCGTCTGCAAAGTTAAGGCCATAAACTGTTGTGATTGTTGTGTTCTTTGAGATTTGCTTTTCGCCTGCAACTGCAAAGTCACCACCAAATGCAACTTTATTGACAAACAAACCTTGGACTTCCTTTTGGCTGTTGATGTATGTTGACTTTGTGTAGTAGAGTGTTGCGCCATCTGCTTCCACAACCATATCAACAAGTGCAAAGTTGAAGACCTTTGTTGAGAAGAAATCTGTGTAGTTCTTCTTTTCTTCATCGTTGAGATATGTCAACTTGTCTGCAAGGACTTTCTTATCTTCTGTGCCATCAATCTTGATTGCATTGAGAGTGTTGCAGAATTCGTAACTTGTGTCGCCTGTGACTGTTTCGGTGAAATAGACATAGTCACTGTTCATATCCCATTGGAATGATTCAACGTTTTCTGCAAGGATGCCAGTCTTGACGCCTGCTTTGCTTCTTGAACTGCCATTGTCTTTCATGCCACTGAAATCAATATAGTTGATTGATGTGCCATTGCTGACAAGAATACGTGATTCTGTAAAGAGATATTGGCTTGTACGGCTGTTGATGGTTGCAATGAGTTGTGTTGCTGAGCCATCAATCTTTGTGCGCATAAAGTCTGTGTGTGTGGTTGATGCATGACCGTGAATGTCTTCATCATTGTTGGGTGTTGCATAGTAGATCCATTCGCCAAAGATTGCAAAGCCACCGTTTGCATCTTTGTTGTATACTTGCTTGGGGACTACAACAACAAAGTTTTTGTATTCGCCGTCAACAAGTTCTGCTCTGACGATACTGTTCTTCACAGGAACACCGAAAGTGTTGTCGATGACTTCTGCTGTGTCATAGCCATTGATGAAATAGACATATTTGCCTTGCTTGACAAAATATCCACCATTTGAGATCACGTCTGCATCGGGTTCGCCTCCGCCAACTGATGTCCATGCAAATGAATTGCAACCGACAAGAAGTGTTGCAAGAACTGCAACAAGTGCAACCACTGAGATGATGCTTACAAAAAGTTTTTTGTTCATAATATACTCCTGATTTTGCTACTGATTTATTTCTGGCTCTCGCCTAGGTTTTTTATATTGTTGCACACGCTGTGTGCTTGTTGTTTTTTCATTATTTTCTTGGCTCTGTTAAATACCGATTTCGTACGAAGTCACTTCCTCAAAAATTTCTTCGCCATCTCCGTTATAGTACCAACTAAACAAGTCCTCAAGGGAGATTATTTTTGATTTACCCGTGTTTTTATCAACATACATCAAATAATCTACACTCGTAAACCAGCCAAAGTAATATGACACAATTTTTGTTCTGTTTAGGTCAATATCTGTTGTGTCGTCCAGCACAATTCTTCTTTCGTTCAAAAAACCCGATGTATCACACTGTATCCAAAGTCTGTTTTCTGCATCAATATACAATATATTGCTGTTTGTCACACACACAAATTTGACTTCTTCGTCGATAAGGAGTTTTTCACTATTTCCTTCGTTCCTAATGTCTATGAGATATACCTTGCCGTCACTTTTAGTGACTATGGCATCGCCACTTCCACCATACACATTGGTATAGTAATAAACAGAGTTTAGTTCTACATCGTTCAGAACTTCTTCTTTTAATAGACACCGCTCATGGACCAAATCAAGCTCATACGATTCTTTAATTGCACAAACAAAAATCCCTTCCAATTTTTCTTGTCCATCATTAAGGCTTGTCTTTGTGTAAATCAAATGACCTTCACTGCCTGAGTGCTCCAAATCTATAAGGTCGATTCGAAATGTATTTTTATTTGAATCTCCGTCATCTTTTGTAGACGAATAGGAATTTTCATCTATGAGGACTTCCTGACCTGTGCCATCAGGCAGAATACGATTTAACGTATTGTAGAATTTACTTCCAACATCACCTGTTTTTGTAGTGTAGTAAATGTATTTGCTCATTTGAGAATAAATCCATTTGACTGTTTCAACATTTTCTAGAAAAACGTCATGAACAATACCTGCACCATCATTTGAGCTTTGAGTGTCATCTACTGCGCTGAAATCAATATAATTGACCGTTGAGTGGCTTGCTCTCTTATAAAACACTCTTGTGGGAGTGAAATAATAGTCTATATCTCTGCCTTCAACTGTTGCAAGAAGTGTTGTCACCTTTGCATCAATTCTTGTGCGCATAAAGTCAATATGTGTCGTTGAAACACTGCCGTCCGAGTTTATGCTTGGTGTTGCATAGTAAATCCAATCGTATATGATTGCAAATCCGCCGCCCTCATTTTTTGTCAACACTCTTTTAGGAACGATAACAACAGTGTCGCTATAATTGCCCTCTCTGTTGAAGCTTGCCCTTACGATAGCATTTCTAACTGGGACGCCCCAAGTGTTGTCTGCATATTCCTGTGTTTCACTTCCATTGATGAAATATATATAGCTCTTATATCGTTGCGCATCTCCATAAATGCCATATGATTCCACTATTTCTGTATTTGTTTCATACTTATCCAAATGCCAATAATATAAACCATTTATATCTGACTCTGGCTCAGCATCATCACAAGCGACCAATGCAACAACAGCAAGCATCACAACGACAAGCAATGTTATCTTTAGAACAAATTTAGAGTGCTTCATAGAAATACCTCATATGGGTGATTTGAATTACTGCAACAAAAAATATTAGTCTTTCTTTTCCTCTTTGATGTCGATTTTGATGTGGACATCTCTCAGTTGTTGTTCTGTGACGGTGCTGGGTGCGCCCATCAAAATATCTCTTGCATTTCTATCCATAGGGAACACGATGATTTCTCTTATGCTTTGCTCTGCTGCAAGGAGCATAACCATACGGTCAACACCGGGTGCGATGCCTGCGTGAGGAGGTGCACCAAACTTGAATGCATTGTAGAGTGCTGAGAACTTTTGTTCAATGACGTCAACGCCATATCCTGCAATTTCAAATGCTCTTTCCATAATTGCAGGCTCGTGGTTTCTCACTGCGCCACTTGAAAGTTCCACACCATTGACAACACTGTCATATTGATATGCAAGGATGTCAAGGGGATCCATTGTGTTCAGTGCTTCAAGACCACCTTGGGGCATACTGAAAGGATTGTGGCTGAATTCGATTTGTCCTTCGTCATTGAGTTCGTACATGGGGAAGTCAACAATCCAGCAGAAACGGAATGCATTCTTTTCAAGAAGATCAAATCCAACACCAAGTTCGGTACGGAGATAACCTGCTTGCTTCCAAGCAACATTCTTTTCTTCTGCAACAAGTGCCACAAATGCGCCGTTTTCAAGACCAAGTCTTTCAACAAGTGCATCTTTGTCATCAACTGCAAACTTTGCAATGCCACCTGCAAGTGCGCCTTGTTCATCAAGTTTGAACCAGTACATATTGCTTGCGCCATTGAGTTTCATCTTTTCGGTCAATGCATCAATAAACTTTCTGCCTGCATTGACGCCGTTGACTGCGATTGCCTTGATAACCTTGCCCTTTTCAAAGAAAGGTGCTTTTTCTTCAAGAATATCTGTGACGTCCTTGATGATAAGGGGGTTTCTAAGGTCGGGTTTGTCTGAGCCATAGTCACGGATTGCATCTGCATACTTGATGCGGCGGAAAGGTCCTTTGTCAACTGAGTATCCCTTGGGGCTGAACTCTGCAAAGACGCCTGAAAGCACTTCTTCCATAACTTCAAAGACGTCATCTTGTGTTGCAAAGCACATTTCTGTGTCAAGTTGATAAAATTCGCCGGGGCTACGGTCTGCTCTTGCATCTTCATCTCTAAAGCAAGGAGCAATTTGGAAATATTTGTCAAAGCCTGAAGTCATCAACAATTGCTTGTATTGTTGGGGTGCTTGAGGCAATGCATAGAATCTGCCGGGGTGAAGTCTTGAAGGCACGATGAAGTCTCTTGCGCCTTCTGGTGATGAACTTGTAAGGATAGGTGTGGTGATTTCAAGGAATCCCATATCCGTCATCTTTCTACGAAGCCAACTGACCACTTTTGCACGAAATACGATTTTATCCTTCACTTCTGGGTTTCTCAAGTCCAAGAAACGATATTTAAGACGTGTGTCTTCTCTTGATGTTGTGCTTGTTGCCACTTCAAAAGGAAGTTGGTCATAACATCTGCCAAGGATTTCAACCTTTTCAGGTTCGATTTCGATCATACCTGTGGGCATATCGGGGTTGGGTGATGAGCGCAAGATAACTTTGCCTTCAACTGAGATAGTTGATTCACGAGGAATATCTCTCACTTGTGCTTTCATATCTTCGTCTGCCACGACAACTTGTGTATAGCCGTAGAAGTCACGGAGCACGAAAAAGATCACTGCGCCAAGGTCACGTGTTGAAGAAAGCCAACCACAAAGTTTGACTTTTTGTCCAACGTTTTGTTCATTAAGTTCGCCACAATTGTGAGTTCTGAGTTTCATAATTACTTCCGTATATTTGAAAATTTTTTGTTTTTGGTTTTATTTTGGTTGCTTTACAAAAGGTGCACTCCCTTTTCTTCGCAACTTTCAATCATTGAGTCTGGCCACAAACTTGCTTGCACTTCGCCAATGTGTGCCTTGCCAAGCAGGAGCATACAAAGACGAGATTGTCCAATGCCTCCGCCAATTGTCAAGGGCAATTCTCCTGACACAACTTGCTTGTGGTAGTCATATTTGAGTCTGTCTTCAGTCCCTGCCATTTTCAGTTGGCTCATAAGGGTGCTTCCGTCAACTCTTATGCCCATTGATGAGATTTCGATGCTGTCATCAAGGACTGAGTCATAAAAGAGAATATCTCCGTTGAGCGACCAATCGTCATAGTCAGGTGCTCTGCCATCGTGGGGCTCTCCGTTTGACAAAGGTGCGCCTATTTGCATCAAAAATACTGTGCCGTATTCCTTTGCAATGAGTCTTTCTCTTTCGTGGGCTGTTTTGTCGGGATAGAGATCAAACAGTTGCTGAGTGGTGATGAATTTCACTTCTCTTTTGAGATCAACGTTGATTGCAGGAAATGCCTTTTTGGTTTCGTCAAGAGTGTCGCATATTGCGCCTACAATTCTCAACACAACACGTTTCAAAAAGTCTTCCTTTCGTTGCTCACTGCATATGACCATTTCCCAATCCCATTGGTCAACATATATTGAGTGCACATTGTCGCATTTGTCATCACGACGAATTGCATTCATATCTGTATATAAGCCTTCGCCACTTTGAAAACGATATTTCTTCAAAGCAAGACGCTTCCATTTGGCAAGAGAGTGGACAATTTCTGCCTCCACACAATCTTGTTCCTTCACTTCAAAGCGCACTGCTCTTTCGACACCATTAAGGTCATCATTGACGCCTGTGTGACTGCGCACGATAATGGGGGCTGAAATACGTTCAAAACCAAAGTTTCTGACAAAGTTCCTTTGAAAAGCGTCTTTGACAAACTTGATGGCCTTTTCGGTTTCCCTGACGTTCATATTGGGCTTGTAGTTGTCTGGTATCACTAAGTTGCTCATAATATCCAATCTACAAAGTAGATTACATCAAGTCCCCTGTTGTTCTTGCGTAAAGTTGTACGTCACGAATGTTTGCAATGCCTGTCACGTACATCATAATACGTTCAAGACCAAGACCAAATCCACTGTGGGGGACACTGCCGTACTTACGGAGATCCATATATCCAACGTAGTCGTCAAGGTTCATATTTCTGTCAACCATTGCTTGCTTCAACTTGTCGTAGTCTGCTTCTCTTTCACTGCATCCAATGATTTCGCCAACACCGGGCACAAGAAGGTCGGTTGCTGCAACTGTCTTGCCGTCATCATTTTGCTTCATATAGAAACTCTTGATGTGCTTGGGATAGTTGATGACAAACACAGGCTTGTTGAACACTTTTTCTGTGATATAACGTTCATGCTCTGATTGAAGGTCAAGACCCCATTCAACAGGATAGACAAACTTTTCGTCTGATTTCTTGAGGATTTCAATTGCTTCGGAGTAGTCAAGGACTTTGAATTCACTTTCCACAACTGATGTGAGTTTTTCTCTCAAACCACTTTCAAATGCCTTTTCAAAGAATGCGATTTCTTCGGGGCATTCGTCAAGGACTGCTTTGATGATTGATTTGATCATCTTTTCTGCAATCTCAATGATGTCAGGGAGTTTTGCGAATGCAACTTCTGGCTCAACTTGCCAAAATTCTGCTGCGTGACGAGGTGTGTTTGAGTTTTCTGCACGGAATGTAGGGCCAAAGGTGTAAATCTTGCCCATTGCCATTGCTGCCACTTCCCCTTCAAGTTGTCCACTGACTGTAAGACCTGCTTTTCTTCTAAAGAAGTCGTTTGCCATATATTCGGCTTCGTCCTTTGAAAGTTTTGCACTGTTGTAGTTGTGTGTTGTCACATGGAAGATTTCTCCTGCGCCTTCGCAGTCACTGCCTGTGATGATGGGCGTGTGAATATAGGTGTAGCCATTTTCTTGGAAGAAACGATGGATTGCAAAACTGAGTTTGCTTCTTACACGGAGCATTGCATTGAATGTATTTGTTCTCACTCTAAGGTGGGGGATTGTGCGAAGGAATTCAAGTGAATGATATTTCTTTTGCAAAGGATAGTCCTGGGGACAATCGCCAAGAAGTTCGATGGTTTCTGCATTGATTTCATAGTCCCCTTGATTCATTGCAGGGACAACTGTGCCTTCAACAAGAAGTGATGCGCCATTCTTCAAGCACTTTGCAAGTTCGTTTGCATCAAAGTTTGCTTTGTCTATTACGATTTGGAGATGCTTGAGTGATGTGCCATCGTTGAGTGCAACAAATGCCATTGTCTTGCTGTCACGTGCTGTTCTTGCCCAGCCTGCAACCACAACTTTTTTGCCTTCGTACTCTTTGCCGTTTGTGAGAATGTCAATGATGTCGATGTTTTTCATAAAAACTCCTAATGTTTGGCTTTGATTTTGAAAAATGCGATACCTTTCAAAATACTATCATTTAGACATTATAATTTTAATTATATATTTTGTAAAGAGTTTTTTGCATTTAAGAAAAAAGTTGACTAAATGTGGGCATTTTATTTATACTAAACTCAACAAATTGTGGTTTTGAGGTGAATATGTACGACCTTTTGATTTTAGGAGCAGGCCCTGCAGGGCTTACAGCAGGCATATATGGTGCAAGGGGTGGACTGAAAACTGTCATAGTCGAAAGACGCTCTTTTGGTGGACAAGCCGCCATCACGCCGGAGATTGAAAACTTCCCCGGCATACAAAATATTGACGGCTTCACTCTCACTTTCAATATGCAAGAACAAGCCAAAAACCTTGGTGTCACTTTTGTCTATGACGAAGTTGAAGAGGTTGTTTTGGAAGGAGAAACAAAATCTGTCACCACTTTGAATGGTGGTGTCATTTCTGCAAAAACAATGATTGTCGCTTGTGGTGCACAAGCAAGAAAATTGGGTGTTGCCAAAGAAGCAGATTTGATTGGCAATGGCGTCAGTTACTGCGCAACCTGCGATGGAAGATTTTTCAAAAATAGACCTGTTGCCGTTGTTGGCGGAGGCAATACTGCTGTTGAAGATGCCCTATATCTCAGCAATTTTGCAAGCGAAGTCTATCTCATTCATCGCAGAGATACTCTCCGTGCAAGCAAAGTGCTTCAAGAAAAATTGCTCAGTTCAAAAGTGAAAATTTTGTGGGATTCAGCAGTCGAAATCCTTGAAGGAAATCCCCTTGAAAAACTGCACTTGAAAAACTTGAAAACAAATGAGTCAACATCAATTGATGTTGCTTGCATGTTTGTTGCAGTGGGACAAACTCCTGCATCTCGCATTTTCCAAGACAAACTTGCAACCGAAAATGGCTATATACTTGCCGATGAAAATATGGCAACCAACGTGAAAGGTGTGTTTGTTGCAGGAGATATACGAAAAACACCCCTACGACAAATCATCACTGCCTGCGCAGACGGAGCAATCGCCGCCGAAAGCGCAATAAAATATTTGATGTAAAACTTGAAGTAAAAGAAAAGCACCCATTTGGGTGCTTTTTTTTGAGCGAATTCTCCCTTCGCTCCATGATTTGACACTGCGTGTCATGATTTGCCTTCGGCATGAATTGACACAGAGTGTCATTGTGGTTGAAAAATGCGCACTCACTCATTCGTTGGGTTCTTATACAAGCACTCACTTGTTACGGAGTTGCTTTCGCGAGCCACAGGGTGGCGAGAAATCGAGTGCCGAGCACCAGATGAAAGTACGCTAGTCGCTGGTGGTCCACTCAAAATTCACCAAGCGACAAGTGGCATAATGAGTGGTATAGCCTTAATGTGCGCGCGCCGAGTGTTGCCCCTTTGCACAAGCAAATGAGGGGAAACACATGAGGAAGGGGTGGTTATTCACTTGATATGTTCGCACTTAATTTGAGTGTGGTTATTATTTTTTCACTGAGCGCAAGCGAAATATCACGCAATCGCAGATTGCTTTTCACCTAATAAGTAAAGAGTGCTGGGGTCAAAACCTGCCAGCACTCTCTACTTATGATAAGGGGGAAAATTATGAGTTGTTTTGGGCAATCACTTGATTGCACTCATATCTTAACATTGACAATTTGTTCTGTCAATACTTTTTGTGCGAATTTTTCAAAAATTTTTCATTTTTTTACAAATTTCTTGCAAAAAACGGTTTTTTCTCAAAAAATTATTCCGTTTTTTGTAAACTTTTGTCAAAAATCATTTCTTTGACAAGTTTTTCGCATTCTAAACCATTGTCATATCGCTCAATAGTCAATCTAACTACACTTTCTGTGCCACTTGGACGGGCTATAACCCTGCCCCTTTTGCCTATTTTTGCCACAAATTTGCATATTTTCTCTTGAAACTCCACACTCTCAAACAACTTCTTTGGATTTTCGCATTCTAAATTGTAGTTTTCAGTTGGATATTCTCGCACTTTTTTCAGGCTTCCATCAAGATAACATTCCAAAAATGCAAGTGCCGTCACAAGTCCGTCCCCTGTTGATGTTTTGTCACCAATTATGATATGTCCACTCCTTTCCCCACCAAGAATTATCCCCTTGTCCTTCATCATCTCAGCAACATACTTGTCCCCCACATCTGCCCTGAAAAGTTGCAATTTTTGCTTTTCAAGGGCTTTTTCAACTCCACCACCTGTCATAATTGTGCCAACAACACCAATATTGTTGCGATTTTTTAATTTGTAAAACGTGGCAAGATTGTACAGAATTTGGTCGCCGTCATAGATTTTGCCATCAACCACTGCAAGCACCCTATCCCCATCTCCGTCAAAAGCAAAGCCTATTGCCCTGTCGGGGATTTGCAATTGGAACTTGTCCATGGCAGTTGCGCCACAATTTTCATTTATTTTTTCCCCATCATAGTCATTGTTGACTGCCACAACATTTGCACCCAAAGTTTCAAAAACATCTTTTGCCATATATGAAAAACATCCGTGGGCAGTGTCAAGATAAATGGGTCTGTCCAGTTTTGACATATCGATATGCGAAAAAAGTGATATGACGTGTCGTTTGTAATCCCTGACACTACTGCTCAAAATATCCACCTTGCCACTTGCGCAGGAATTGGACAGACTCACGTGAGAAAGCCCCTCATCAATTTCCCTTTCCTCATCTTCACTCAACTTGCCGTCTGCACCCATAACTTTCAACCCATTATACTCTGGTGGGTTGTGTGATGCAGTTATCATCACTGCGCAATCAATGCTCTGCTCTTTGACAACGTAGGCAAGTGCAGGTGTTGGCATCACTCCACAAAGAAGCACATCTGCGCCCCCCGACAATAGTCCTTTGACCAACTCTTTTTCAATGTCAAAAGATGATATTCTTGGATCTCTTGCCACTGCAACCCTTTTGTGTTTTTGTGATAGTTGCAATCCAAGAGGCAGTGCCAAAGGGAGCACTTTTGATGCTTTGTTTCTTATTCCGTCTGTGCCAAAATATTTCATACATCACTATATGCAACGGCACTGACTTTGTATCATACAATTTTGGCAAAATTTCAATATTGACAAAACAAAATGTTTATAGTGCCGAAAACATACAATAAAACACCATTTTTGACAAAATGCAAACTTGATAAAATAATCCTTGAATTTGCAGGGGGATTGTAGTATTATATTTAATATAAGAAATAAACCATAAACAATACTAAAAGAAGGACTCAAAATTATGGCAAAAGACAAACAAAAAGTTGTTGTGCAAGACCCCGATGCCATTCCATTCAATGAGCAACTTGCCTATGGCGCCGGTGCTTTTATGGATGGTGGTGGCGTTGCCCTTATGGCTTGCATTTTGGTCAAATATATGACCTCACTTGGCATCTCATTTGCAATTGCTTCAACAATTTTTATGGTGGCAAAATTCTGGGATGCAATCAGTGATCCTATTATGGGATTCATCTCAGACAACACCCGTTCAAAATACGGCAGAAGAAAACCTTATCTTCTTCTCGGTGGCGTTTTGACAATATTTGGCTTGTTCCTGTTGTTTGCTCCCATAAAGGAATGGGGCATGGATATGAATGGTATGATTGCCTATATGGTTATCATGTATATCCTTTGGAACACCATTTCAACCATTTCGCAAGTGCCCTACTGCTCCCTTGCCGGTGACATTTCACCTTCATTCCAAGCAAGAAATGATGCCAACACCATCAAACTTGTGTTCAGTGCAGCAGGTGCAGGGCTTGCATACCTCGTTCCATTGCTCGTCCTAGAAGCATACACACTCCCTGCCGGGGAAGCATTGTTGCCATCAATCAATGCATACGAATTTTGGGTGATCATCACAGTGGCATTTGGTGTTCTCTTTGGTGGTGGTCTTATTATCTCTGCATTCAAGGTCAAGGAAAGAATTCAACCTACAACCCCCAAAGAAAAGTTCGACTTCAAAAAGTTCATCAAAGGATATTCTGGCCCTTTCAAAAACAAGTCATTCCGTTGGCACATTGGCATGTATGCAAGTTCATTTGCCTGTGCAGACGTGCTTTCTGCCCTTGCAGTTTACTATGCAACTGACGTATGGCACGGATATCAACTGTTTGGAATGGAATTTTCAAGTCTTTTCATTGTTGCACCCTTGATGGTGGCAGCAGTGGTTGCATTCCCCATTGTGAGATATGCAATGAACAAAAAGACAAAGCAATTTGCTTTCCGTTTCGGTTTGCCCTTCTATATCGTTGGTGGCATTCTCCTTGCAGTTATGGATCCTTCTTGGGCACCCCCTATCCTCGTGCCTATCATCTCATTCTTAATGGGACTTGGCTTCGGTGGCGCACAAATGATGCCTTGGATCATCTTTGCAGACACTGTTGACGTTGCAGAATTTGCAACAGGCGAGCGTCCCACTGCATCCTACTCCGGCATGATGACTCTTGTGAGAAAAGTTGCAGGCGCATTGAGTGTTGGCATGATTGGTTGGATTCTTACACCAATTGGATACATCACCGATGAAAATGCAACAGAATATATTGTTCAATCCCCCGAAGTTCTCCTTGCAATCCGTCTTCTTATGGGCATCTTGATTGCATCTCTCATTGCAATCTCATTGTTCTCATCATTCAAGTTTAGAGTCACTAACAAGAAACTTGAACGTATGCGCTATTTTATGGATCTCAACCGTGAAGGCAAACTTGCAGACATCACCGAAGAAGAAAAGGCAGAACGTGAAGCACTCATACACGAACTTTACGGCAAAAAATATACCACTCGCATTTTGACTCCTGAAGAAGCAGAAGAATTGAAACAAGCAGAAGCAAGCCTTCTTGACAATCAAAAGGATGTGGAAGATTTTGACACTCCTGTGGAAGATGAAATCATCCCAGTTGCCGACGAAAACACAACCGAAGAAAATACAATCGAAGAAAACATTGGAGAATAATTATGGTCAAACACATCGTACTGTTCAAACTGAAAGACAACTCTATTGAAAATTGCCTTAAAGCAAAAGAAATCCTTTTGTCAATGGAAGGCAACGTGCCTGAACTTCGCTCCATTGAAGTTGGCATCGATTTCCTTCACTCAGAGCGCAGTTATGACGTGGCACTCACTGTCACCGTTGATGATATGGATGCCCTTGAACGTTATCAACAAGACCCTTATCACTGCTCCGTTGTCAAAACACATATGCACGCAGTGAGATCAAGTTCGGTGGCTCTCGACTACATCATCTAGGCACGTCAAGCACAATCATACAACAAAAAAAGCGAGCATTGTTTATGCTCGCTTTTATTACGCCTAAATTTTTGCATTTTGACACATTCAGTGTTTTATTTGCCTATTTTTTGAAGATAAACTATGAGCACTGCAATATCTGCAGGAGAAACACCTGATATTCTTGATGCTTGCCCAAGGTTTAATGGACGCACTTTGTCAAGTTTTTGACGTGCTTCAATGCGCAGTGCTTTGATGGACGAATAGTCGATGTCGGCAGGGAGAAGTTTGTCTTCAAGTCGCTTTTGCTCACGGACAATTCCTTCTTCCTTTTCAAGATAGCCTGAGTATCTGCACTCGATGATGACACTGTTCAATGCTTCGTCATCAACATCAAATGGAATCAGTGCCTTGACGTCTTCAAGCCTTGCATTGGGGCGCTTCATCATTTCATACAAGGTGGGTGTTTTTCTTGCAATTGGCTCATCCCACTTTGTGAGAATTTGGTCGCTTATTTCCTTTGGCACAACCTTTTCTGCTTCTTTGAGAATTTGTGCCATTTGTTCCTTTTTCTGTTGGAAAGCGTTGTATCTTTCTTGGCTGACTATGCCAAGTTCATATCCAAGTTCGGTCAAGCGCATATCTGCATTGTCCTGACGGAGTTTGATGCGATGCTCTGCCCTTGCAGTCATCATACGATAGGGCTCATTTGTGCCCTTTGTCACCAAATCGTCAATGAGCACACCAATGTATGCTTGATCACGTCTTAGAATAAAGGGCTCTTTGCCTTCTATCTTTCGCACTGCATTGACACCTGCCATAAGACCTTGTGCCCCTGCTTCTTCATAGCCACTGCTTCCGTTGATTTGTCCTGTCGAAAACAGGTTTTCAATAACCTTGCTTTCAAGAGATGGTTTCAGTGCCAAGGGATCAATGCAATCATATTCGATTGCATAGGCATATTTTGCAAACTTGCAGTTTTCAAGCCCCGGCAAAGTGCGATACATCTTTTCCTGCACGTCGTGTGGCAAGGAACTTGACATACCTTGGATGTACATTTCATCGCTATGCAAGCCTTCTGGCTCTACAAATATTTGATGACGAGATTTATCCTTGAACCTTACAACCTTATCTTCAATGCTTGGGCAATATCTTGGACCAACACCACTTATACTGCCATTGTAAAGGGGACTGCGATGTATGTTGTCAAGGATGATTTTGTGTGTTTCTTCGTTGGTATAAGTGAGATAGCAAGGTTCTTCTTCAAATGTCGCCACCTTTGACATAAATGAAAACCTGTCTGTGTTTTCGCCAAGTTGGATTTCCATCTTTGAAAAATCAATGCTATCACGATAAATTCTTGCAGGTGTGCCCGTCTTGAATCTGCGCATAGGCAATCCAAGTTCCACAAGATTGTCTGTGAGTTTGGTTGCAGGAGCAAATCCACTTGGTCCACTTGTAAGAGTGTATTCCCCTGTGATGATTCTGCCATTGAGATAAACACCCGATGCAAGAACAACTGCATCACAGTCAAACCTATCTCCGTTTGCAAACTCAACACCTGTCACTTTGCCGTCTTCAACATCTATCTTTACTGCTTCCCCTTCATACAGAGTTATGCCCTTTGTTTTTTGTATCTTTTCAAGCATAATCTCATGATAGAGATTTTTGTCCTGTTGACCACGGAGTGAAAATACTGCAGGGCCTTTTGCACGATTGAGCATTTTGATTTGCACAAGAGATTGGTCTGCACTGAGCCCCATCTCTCCACCAAGAGCATCAATCTCACGGACAAGATGTCCTTTGGCAGTGCCACCAATTGCAGGGTTGCACGCCATATATGAAACAGTGCCAATATCGGTGCAAGAAAGCAGGACTTGTTTTCCAAGCCTACTGACTGCAAATGCTGACTCAACACCAGCATGTCCTGCACCTATAACTATGACATCAAATTTCTTCATACTTCTATATTCCAATTAAGGTTGTTTCGTCCACTTATTTGCCGACACAAAACTTTGAAAAGATGTTGTCAACAATATCTTCCGTCGCTGTTGCACCTGTGATTTCACCAAGATGATTGTAGGCATCTCTAAGATCAATCAACACACAATCAATTGTGTCAGTTTTGTTTGAAACGGCACTTTGTATGGACAAAATTGCACTTTTAAGTGCCGATACGTGTCTTTGCGATGTAATCAAGTCGCCATCAATTGTGCCTTCTTCATACACCGATGCGATTGCCTTGGCAAGGTCATCAACGCCTTTGCCACTGACGGCAGACACTGTGTGAATGTTGTCGCCTACGGGCGCTTTGAAACCATCCTTGTCACTCTTGTTATAGACATAATACACCTTGCCTGTGGTTGTGATTTCGTCAGGTTCAACATCCTTTGTGCCGTCAAGGACATAGAGCACAACGTCTGCCCCTTCAATGGCCTTTCGTGCTCTTTCAACACCAATGGATTCCACCACATCATCGCTTTCACGGAGTCCTGCTGTGTCTGTGAGATTGATGAGCACACCACCCACTTCTGCACGTGCAGTGACTGTATCTCTTGTTGTGCCTGCAATGTCTGTGACGATTGCTCTATTTTCCCCTACAAGGGCATTGAGAAGTGATGATTTGCCCACGTTTGGCTCGCCTGCAATGACCACATCAACACCGTGCTTGGCAATACGTCCCATATAGAATGACTTTGCCAAGTTTTCAACCCTTTCAAGAATGCTAGGAAGCACGTTGTCAAGGGCAGGCATAACTTCGTCTTCCATTTCATCGGGATAGTCCAAAGATGCCTCTAAGGTGGCAAGGACGGTGAGAAGGTCATCCATGATGCCATTGACTTTGTCGGCAACTCCACCTTGCATCATTCTGTATGCTGCACGAATGCCCGCAGTGCTTTCTGCGTGGATCATATCTGCAACACCTTCTGCATCGGACAAGGACATTCTGCCGTTGAGATAGGCTCGTTTTGTAAACTCCCCTGCTTCGGCAGGCACTGCGCCTTGCTCCAATATGGTTTCCACTGCGCCTTTCATAATGCGCACACCACCGTGCAAATAGAATTCAACGGTATCTTCCCCTGTAAATGACTTGTTTTCAGGGAAAAACACGGCATATCCTTTGTCGTTGAAATCAATGCCTTTGAAAGTGCCAAAAGTCATTTTCAAGGGGTTTTCACGGAGAATTTCCCCCACCCCTTGTTCTCTCTTAAAGAAAACAGCATCAGCCATTTTCAGTGCTTCCTTGCCAGAAATGCGCACTATGCCGATGCCGCCAGCCCCAATGGGCGTTGAAATTGCAACTATTGTCTTCATTATCTTCTCTTTCCACCAAAGCTCTTAAACTTGGGAGGACCTGTTTTGACGGTTGCAGGTTTTACAAAATCATCTTCGTTTGAAAGGAGTGAATACACTTTGCCATCAGGGATGTCATCATAGTTCACTTCTTTTCTTTCCTTCTTAGGTCTTGGTAAATCGCCATCTTTTCTTTGGCGATTTCTGTTGCCATTACCGTTGCGATTGTTGTTTCTACGTCTATCGCCTTTCAATTCAACTCCCTTGGGGATGATGACTACGTGACGATTGATGTCTTCACCTTCACTGACTGTGTCTGCGATTTCACTGTCTGCAAGAGCACTGTGAATGACACGTCTTTCAAAGGGATTCATGGGTTCAAGTTCAATCTTTCTGCAAGTACGTTGTGCCTTTTCAGCAAGACGGAGTGCAAGTGCTGTCAGTGTTTCACGTCTTTTTTCACGATAGTTTTCACTGTCCACAACAACTTTCTTTATATCACTCTTTTCTTGATTGAGGAATGTAAGCACCAAATATTGGATTGCATCAAGAGATTCCCCACGATAGCCAATTGCCGTGCCACTGTCTTCGCCGGTGATTTCTATATTCAAAGTGCCGTTTTCACTGGTGACAGTTGCTTTTGACACCAGTTGCATTCTTTCAAGAATTCCATTGACAAAGTCTTCGACTTTGGTGAGAATGGTTTCAACAACAGTCACTCTCACTTGGGCTCTTGAAAAAAGTCCGCCCTTTGCAAGGACTTCAACTTGAACTCTGTCACGGTCAACACCCAATTGTTCAAGGGCATTGGCAATGGCAAGATCCACTGTTGAGGCCTTTACTTCTACAAATTTGTTCATATTTACTCCTATTTGTTTGCCTTGACTTTTTTAGGCTTTTGAGGGGCATCTTTTTGCTTTTTGTCAGCAATCATAAATGCAAGATTGAATATGAGTTGGAACAATGTTGCCACCAATGAACTGACAAACATATAAAGGGCAAATGCAGATGAGTACATCAATGCAAACACTGCTGTGATGACGGGCATCATATATGTCATCATCTTCATGCTTGCTTGGCTTTGGTCTTGGGGCTTGTCATTGGGTTGTCCTTCGGCAGGATTGCCCATATTCTTGAATTTTGCCCACTTTTCCTTGAAGGATTTCTTTTCCTTCTTTTCCCCTGTGCCTTGAACCATGTTCATAAGTTTCATTGACACGATATTCAATGCAAGTGAAAGGACAGGAAGAAGAAGCCAACCATTCCATGAGCCTTTTCCACTCCATCCACCTTGACCGAGAAGATCGCCCATGACCATTTCATATTCTTCAATCTCAATGCCTGTAATACGCGATGTTGCAAGGCCTGATTTGCCTGTGACTGTCAAATAGTCGGGGACTTCATTGCTCCAAGTGTCGGGTGAAAAGATGTTCTTGATCCAAAGGAAACTTCTGCTTTCCACTTGTTCATCTGAATAATAGAAGTCATAAACTGCCTTTTGTGCATTTTCGACTGCATTATTGTACACTTCGCCATTGCCGTTGAAGTTTTCCCAATCTTCACCAATTTGTTGTGTCATTGATTTGTCAAATGTCTTGTAGCAATCTTGATAGTCGCTGGCAAATTTCCAACCGACCATTTCTCTAAATCCTGCAAACATGACAAAGAACACAACCATTGTGACGATTGTGGGAAGGCATGATCCAAGCATTGAATATTTTTCTCTCTTGTAGAGAGCCATTTGTTCCTGTTGGAACTTTTGCTTGTCATCGCCATACTTTGCTTGCAAAACTTCCATTTGGGGCTTCATACGCTCCATTGCTTTTGCGTTTTTGCGAGCAACAAGTTTTTGCCAAATATCAAGGGGTGAAAGTGCAACTTTCAAGATGACAGTAAATGCCACAACTGTCCAGCCAAAGTTGCCAATGTTTTCATAAAGAACAAGGATGAATTTTGCCATGAAATGGTTCAGTTCAAGATCTGCATTCTTGTCTGAAACATCATAGATTCCTGCGTCTTTATTGCAAGCACTGAGGACAATACAACATACGCCAATGAGCAATGCCACGGCGTAGATGAGAGCCTTTTTTTTGCGTGCATAGTTTAAACCAGCCATTTTGCATTTCCTTTATAGTTTTCTTTGACAGGGTCAAAACCACCCTTTGAAAAAGGGTTGCATCTAAGAATACGCCACGTACCCATTGCAATCCCCTTGACAACACCATGTTTTTTGATGGCGTCAAAGGCGTACATTGAACAGGTTGGCGTATATTTGCAGTTTCTGCCGATATATGGACTCAAAGTTGCTTTGTACCAGTGCAAAGCACCAAAGCATAACTTCTTCAACATAACTTTTCTGCTCTTTCAAAGATGGCTTTCACATCTTCACATATTGCATAGTAATCACTTTCGCCTGCCGTTGACTTGGCAACTATGACGTAAGTGTATCCCTCCTTGATTTGGGGGAAAATGTTGTTGATTGCCTCACGAATCAGCCTTTTGACTCTGTTTCGCACGACAGCCCCGCCTACTTTTTTGGAGACGGAGATGCCGATTTTGATCCCACTGCGTGATTTTGTGTAAAGAAGCAGTAAATGCCTACTTGAGGATTTTTCCCCTTTTCGATAGACATAACTAAATGCCGACCTTCTTTTCAGTCGATACTGCTTCTGCATAGTTCACTTCTTATGCGCTGAGGACTTTTCTGCCTCTTGCACGTCTGCGCTTCAAGACCTTTCTGCCACTTGTTGACTTCATTCTTTCACGGAATCCGTGGACTTTGCTTCTTTGTCTTTTCTTGGGTTGGTAAGTTTGTTTCATTATTGTTGCCTCCGTTTAGGATAATTATTTTTTAGTATAATATATAAAATATATGCTTGCCTATTATAAGTGAAACAAGGTTGTGTGTCAACTGATTTTGTCTTGTTTGGCACTTTCGGCAGGGGTATATTTGAGTTTTTCAGGGTTTTTTGCCCTATTTTTTGTGATTTTTGTTCAAATTACATCACTTCAGGTGCATCGATGCCAAGGAGTGCAAGACCTTCCTTGATTGTTCTGCCAACGATGTCTGTGAGCATAAGACGTGCATTCTTCACTCTTTCATCGTCAACAACAATTCGATGTCCAATGTAGAAACGATTGAATTTTTCTGCCAAATCAACAATGTGACGTGTCACAACACTAGGCTCACGGACTTTTGCAGATTGCTTGACTGCATCGCCAAATGAGAGAATGCTCTTGACCACTTCATATCCGTCATCGTCAAGGATGCTGTCAAGGTCAATATTCTTCACGTCATATTCGCCACCCTTTCTCAATGCGCTCTTTGAACGAGCATAGGTGTATTGAACATAAGGTGCTGTTTCGCCATCAAAGTTGAGCACTTTGTCAAATGAAAACACGATGTCTTTGATACGGTTGTTCCACAGTGCTGAGAACACAACTGCGCCAACACCGACACTCTCTGCAATCTGTTCTTTGTTGTCAAGATTGGGGTTCTTTTCCTCAATGATTGCACGTGCTTTTTCCACTGCTTTGTCAAGAACTTCTTTGAGCCAAACCACTCTGCCTTGACGTGTTGACATTGCTCCATCTTCCATGCTGACCATACCAAATGCGATATGCTCCATATCGTCCTTTCCTGCAAAATCCATAAGTTCAAGTGTCTTAAACACCTGCTTAAAGTGCAGATTCTGTTGATATGCAACAACATAAAGGCATTTGTGGAAGTCATATGTTTGCTTACGATAATAGGCTGCGGCAATATCTCTTGTGGCATACAATGATGCTCCGTCTGCCTTGACAAGAAGGCAAGGTGGCATACCATATTCATCAAGGTTGACAACCTTTGCGCCATCACTTGTTTCAAGGAGTCCCTTTGCTTCCATTTCGTCAAGAATGGGTTGCATTTTGTCATTGTAGAATGACTCTCCATTGTAACTGTCGAAGTTGATTTTAAGGCGATCATAAATCTTTGAAACTGCCTTCATTGTCACGTCTTTGAAGGTGTCAAAATATTTGATTGCTTCCTTGTCGCCGTCTTCAATGCGCTTGAACCATGCTCTTGCTTCATCGTCAAGGGCAGGGTTGTTTTCGCTTTCCTTGTGGTATCTCACATAGAGTGAGTTGAGGAAATATTCATCGTTTTCGGTAATTTCTTCAAGAGATGACCACATTCTTGTTGCAACGATAAGTTTGCCAAATTGTGTGCCCCAGTCACCAAGGTGATTGATGCCTACAACGTTGTAGCCAAGATGTTTGAAGATACGATAAAGTGCGCCACCAATGACTGTGGTTGAAAGGTGTCCAATGTGGAAGGGCTTTGCAATGTTGACTGAACTATAATCAAGACAAATTGTCTTGCCAGTGCCACAATCACTGCCACCAATATTTTCCTTACCAAGAAAATCAATAAGTGTGCCTGCAATTGCCTTTCTGTTGAGATGGACGTTGAGATAGCCACCAACTACGTCAACCTTTTCAATGAAGTCAACTCCTGCAAGGGTGCTTGCAAGTTCGGTTGCGATTTGTGGTGGTGCTTTGCGCAATGTGCGTGAAAACTTGAAACAGGGCAAACAAATGTCCCCAAGTTTGTTGTCTTTTGGCACTTCAAATGCGCCAAGAATTTCTTCTGCTGAGATTTGGTCATTTGCCAATGCTTCAGCCAATTGTTTGTCAAATAACATATTATCCTGCCATTTTCTTTGCTTTGCAAAGATTTGATTATATTTCTGTTGGTTGTGCTTTGTAAGGTTTATGTGTGATTACACGTTGAAACGGAAAAGGACAACGTCATTGTCTTGCATGACGTATTCTTTGCCTTCGCTTCTCACTTTGCCTCTTTCCTTTGCCACGTTAAATGAGCCACATTCAAGAAGGGTTTGATAGTCCACGATTTCGGCACGAATGAATCCCTTTTCAAAGTCGCTGTGGATTTTGCCTGCTGCTTGGGGTGCTTTTGTGCCCTTTTCAATTGTCCAAGCACGAGTTTCCTTTTCCCCTGCTGTGAGATAACTGATGAGTCCAAGAAGGTCGTATGATGCGCTGACAAGTTTGTCAAGGCCACTTTCTGTAAGACCATATTCTTCCATAAAGATTGCTCTATCGTCATCGTCAAGGGCAATAAGGTCTTCTTCAAGTTTTGCACAAAGGACAATACAGCCTGCGCCTTCTTCGCTTGCGCCTTTTTTGACTGCTTCGGTGTAGTCATTGCCACCGACAGTGTTTTCGTCAACGTTGGCAACGTAAATCACAGGCTTTGATGTGAGAAGGAATTGCTCGTCCATATATGCCTTGAATTCGTCATCAACGTCAAGAGTGCGCAAAGGCTTGCCGTCTTCAAGCCATTTTTTCATTTTTTCAAGGCGTTCAACATCAACTGCATACTTTTTGTCTGCTTTCAGCATTGAGATTGCCTTTGGCAATCTTCTTTCAATGGATTCGATGTCTGCAAAGATAAGTTCTAGATTGATGGTTTCCATATCACGAAGGGGGGACACTGAGCCGTCAACGTGAGTGATGTTTTCATCATCAAAACATCTCACAACATGGACGATTGCATCCACTTCACGGATATGTGACAAAAATTTGTTGCCAAGACCTTCGCCCCTGCTTGCACCTTTGACAAGACCTGCAATGTCCACAAATTCAAGAGTGGTGGGTGTGATCTTTTTGCTGTCATAGAGTGCTGCAAGTTTGTCAAGACGTTCATCAGGCACTGCAACAATGCCCACATTGGGCTCAATTGTGCAGAAAGGATAGTTGGCTGCTTGTGCGCCTGCCTTGGTGATTGCATTGAAAAGTGTACTTTTGCCTACGTTGGGCAATCCTACTACGCCGAGTTTCATTTTTCTCCTTGTGCGTAAAATACGTTCTATTACGCGAATAGTAAAATACAATAGTTTAGTATAAACTAAAAAAGGGAGTTAGTCAAAGAGAAAATGAAAATTTGGCAAGGAATAGTCCTAGGACTCATTCAGGGCATCACTGAGTTTTTGCCCGTTTCATCAAGTGGACACCTATTGTTTTTTGAAAAATTGGGGGTTGGAGAAGAAAGCATTTTCTTCAATATTTGTATGCACGTGGGCACTCTATTTTCTGTCATTATTGTCACAAGAAAAACCCTAGTGCAAATCGTGAAAAATCGACAAGACAAAACACTGCGTTTTCTTGTTCTATCATGCCTCCCAACTGTTGCTATTGCCCTTCTATTCAAAACCCTTGCGCCAACACTTTTGTCAGGTGCATATCTACCCCTTGGCTTTATGGCAACAACTGTGTGTTTGATTGCTTGTGAAAAACTTGATTTTGCACAAAACAAAGGTTTATCCGTCAAATCTAGCATATTAAGTGGTGTATTTCAAGGAATTGCAGTTTTGCCCGGCATATCAAGAAGTGGTGCAACAATCACTGCTTTGCGCCTTTCTGGTGTTGACAAAAAGCAGTCTGCTGACTTCTCTTTTTTGATGTCTATCCCCATCATTTTGGGCTCGCTCATCCTTGAAAGTATTGACCTTTTCAAAGGGGATTTTGCACTGCCCACAAGGGATATTTTGCCCTTGATTTTGGGCACGTTGACTGCCTTTATTTCAGGGTGTTTTGCAATCAAATTCTTCCTGAAAATCATCAAGGATAAATCCCTTTTGCCCTTTGCAATCTACACCTTTATTTTGTCTGTTGCATCATTCTTTCTCATGGCAAAATAGCATAAAAAAACCGACACAACGTGGTGTCGGTTTCTTTAATGTTGCAAGATTTTATCTTCGTCTAAGGCGTAGATTCAGTTCTTCCATAATTTCTCTTTCCTTTTCTGCGCCGATGCCTTTGAATTTGAATCTGATTTCATCTCCGTTTCTCAAAGTCATTTCATAAACTGTTCCTGAAAAGATTGCATCGTCAATTCTTATTGAAACTATATCACTGAAAAGCACCGACATTCTGCTGTCCTTTTCTCTGCCATTTCTTCTTGACTCTCTAGGAAGGACGATTTCATTTGCTCTCAAAGTGACCGACTTTCCGTTTTCAACGAAAAAGAGCACCACTGCAATAAGCATCAACATACCACCAAATGCAATCATAGGAATTGTAAACATTTCTGTTGCACATTCAACGATGATGCCTACAATCATAAGAATTGCAAAAAGAATTGCCACAACCCCTGCAATCTTTGCCATTGTTGTTCTATAAGTTTTTGTTTTCATTATTTTTGCTCCTTTATATTTGTTTTTTTATATGTTTATATCTCATTATTTGTTGTGCACATATACTATATTCATATAGTCACAACTTACATTTTCCTGCCTACAATATTGTATATTGCGCCCAATTATAAGAATACAATAATTTTTCTAAAATGACCATTTCGGCAGTTTATCGCACCAAATAAACACTATTAAGTATGGTTTTTGTGATTTTGCATTTTTCAGCACGACTAATGAAGTTGTTCGCTAAATAGCAAACACTGAACTTATTCTTGCTCTAAACATTTTTTAGAACTCTTAAAAACTGGGATATTTAGATGAAGAACAAGAAAGGTGCTGTCAGGTCAGTCCGCAGTGTACTGGCGTACATAAGGGATGAGATGAGAGCGCCTGACGATGTTATTCGCTAAATAGCACAGTTTTTATAGTTGCAAGCAAACACCCTCGCTTCGTAAGGGCGGAGTTTATCGCCAATTTCCCCTTCATAGTTTGAAAGGATTTCAGTGGATTTGGGGCAAATGTATTTGAGTGCTTTCTTTGATGATAAGGTCTTTGCTGACAGATTGATGATGACGGTGAGTTTTGTGCCGTCTTCGCCAATTTTGTCATAGACGAAAAGTTGCTTGTGACCTTTGAGATGAAGGTTGAATTGACCATAGATGGCTGCATCTTTATATTCCTTTCTCAGGGCAATTGCCTTGCGATAGTAATTCAGTTGTGAATTGGGGTCGTTTTCCTGTGCTTCCACATTGACATCCACATAGTTGGGGTTGACCGTAAACCAAGGTGTGCCTGTGGTGAAGCCTGCATTTTGTGTGCCGTCCCATTGAACAGGAGTGCGAGCATTGTCACGAGCAGCATACTTTGCCATCTTCATAATCTTCTTATCACTGAAAATCTTCAATTTTTCAAGAAGGCTCTTGGTTGAAAAGGTGCTGACATCTGCAAAATCTTCCCATTTTTCATAGTCAAGGTTGGTCATGCCGATTTCTTGACCTTGATAGACAAATTGTGCGCCACTGAGGAAAGTGTACATTGTGCAAAGTGCCTTGCCACTCTCATAGCGATACTTTTCACTGCCATATCTTGAAATGTTGCGAGGTTGGTCGTGATTTTCAATGTAGTTGGCATTGATACCCCTGCCATACAACTTTGTCTGCCAATTATTGTAGATTTTTTTCAGTTTTCTAAGACTAAATGGAAGCCTGAGCCAACTTATCATAAAGCAATCTGCTTCCATATGTTGGAAACCGAACATCATATCAAGGACTCTGTCTTCCCCATCAATGTATTTCAGTGCATTTTTTGGAGTCATCATAGGTGCTTCGCCAAGTTGAAGCCTGTCATCATACTCCTTGACCACTTTTCTGTACTCTTGCAAGTACTTTTTAAGGTTAGGGCCGGGAGAATAATGTTCCATACCACGTGCAGCAGGCAATGGGAATCCGTTGGGAAGTCCTTCCTTTTTGGATATATAAGTGATGACGTCTTCTCTAAAACCATCAACACCCATATCAAGCCAATATCTCATTATCTTTTTGACTTCTTCTCTCACTGCAGGGTTGTCGTGATTGAGATCGGGTTGCTCAACTGCAAACAAATGCAGATAATATTCGCCCCTTTCTTCATTCCACTTCCAACCATCGCCGGGGAATGTTGCCATCCAGTTGTTGGGGAATTTCTTTCCGTCCTTACCCTTGCCCGGACGCCAAATATAATAATCCTTATATTGTGGATCTCCTGCGCAGGATTTTTTGAACCATTCGTGTTGGTCACTTGTATGGTTGATGACAAGGTCCATTATAACTCTCAATCCACGTTGATGTGCTCCATCAAGAACTGCCTTGAAATCTTCGTTGGTGCCATACTCTGGATTGATGTTGTAGTAGTCGGCTATATCATAACCATAGTCCTTTTGTGGTGATGCATACAATGGGGAAAACCAAATGGCATCAACACCCAAACTTTTGATATAGTCAAGTTTTTCAAGTATGCCTTTGAGATCGCCAATACCATCTCCGTTGCCGTCCTTGAAGGAACGTGGCCACACTTGATAAACACACATTTCATTGTACCAAACTTTGCTCATAATTTTCTCCTAAAATATCCTCAAATGCAACAAAAGTGGGCATTTATCACCCACTTTTGTTCATTTCAAGTGTTTATTCTGCAATTTCAGTGTTTGTTTCGCCTTCTGCTGTTGCAGGTGCTTCAACCACGTCAACCACTTCTTCTACGATGGGATTGCCGTCTTCGTCATACTCGACTTCGGGGGCTTCTTCTTCGTAGGGAGCAAGTGCCACTGACACAACGTTTGCCTTGTCATTTTTAAGGCGCATAATGCGGACACCCTGTGTATTTCTGCCGATACGGCTGATTTCTTCTGCATGGACACGGATGACAATTCCGTTGTCTGTGATCATCATGACGTCAAGGTTGTCATCAAGGACTTTGAGGCTGACAAGGTCGCCTGTCTTATCGTTGAACACGCCTGCCTTGACGCCCTTGCCTGCTCTGCCTTGGAGAGGATATTCTTCAACAGAACTTCTCTTGCCATAGCCGTGAGATGTGACGGTCAAGATTTCGCTATTTTCGTGGACAACTGCAAGGTCAACCATGTATGCACCTTCGGCAAGTCGCATTGATTTGACGCCCATTGCTGTTCTGCCAACAAGACGGACTGTGTTTTCATTGAAACGGATGCAGTAGCCTTCTGATGATGCCATGATAAGTTCATCATTGCCTGTTGTGAGCACTGCTTCGATGAGTTCGTCATCTTCGTTGAACTTGATTGCAATCTTACCGTTGCGCTTGACTGATTCAAATTCGGTCAATGCAGTACGTTTGATAAGACCTTGTTTGGTTGCAAGAATAAGGTTGTAGCCTTCCTTTTCCTCGGGCAAACGAAGGATTGCTTGCACCTTTTCGCCGGGAACAAGTTGGAGAAGGTTGACCATTGCTCTGCCACGTGCAGTCTTTGATGCTTCGGGGATTTCCCAACCCTTCAAGACAAATGCCTTTCCAAGGTTTGTGAAGAACATCAAGTCTTGGTGTGTATGTGCAATGAAGAGTTTTTCAACAAAGTCATCTTCTTTTGCCTTGTGGCCTGTGATGCCAACACCACCACGATGTTGTGAGTGATATTCGCTGACTGCTTGACGTTTGATATATCCACCATGTGTCATGCTGACAACGATGTCTTCTTGTTCGATAAGGTCACCGATGTCAAGTTCAGAGTAGTCATAACTGAGTTCTGAAAGTCTGGGTGAAGCAAATCTTTGTTTGATTTCAAGCATTTCATCAACGATAATTTGGTCAATTGCTTCGTGTGATGCCAAAATGCGATTGTATTCTGCGATTTCTGCGTGCTTTTGTTCAAGTTCTTCCTTGATTTTCTCCACTTCAAGCCCTGTAAGACGTTGCAAGCGCATTTCAAGAATGGACACGGCCTGGATTTCATCAAGAGCAAAACGTACTGTTAAATTGGCAATTGCGCCTTGTCTGTCGGGGCTCTTTTTAAGGAGTTCCACAACTTCATCGATGTTGGCAAGTGCCACTGCAAGACCTTCAAGGATATGTGCTCTTTCTTGTGCTTTTTCAAGGTCAAACTTGGTGCGACGTGTGATGACGTCTTCTTGGTGTGCAATGTAGTTTTCAAGGATTTCTTTGAGGTTGAGAATCTTTGGAACACCATCAACAAGTGCAAGAAGAATCATTGAGTTGTTGACTTGAAGTTGTGTTTGTTTGAACAAGGTGTTCAGGACAACTTGTGCATTGTAATCCTTCTTTGTTTCAACAACAATGCGCATACCATGACGGTCTGTTTCTTCGCTGATGTCTGAAATGCCTTCAATCTTCTTATCTTTGACTTGATCAGCAATATTTTCAATGAGTCTTGCCTTGTTTACTTGATAAGGAATTTCTGTAATGATGATTCTGCTCTTTCCGTTGGGGAGTTCTTCAATTTCAGTCTTTGCACGGAGCACTGCTGCGCCTTTACCTGTGCGATATGCTTGCTTGATTGCTGCTCTGCCAAGGATAAGTGCACCTGTGGGATAGTCAGGAGCAGGAACATATTCCATAAGGTCATCAACAGTAAGTTCAGGGTTTTGAATGAGTGCAACTGTTGCATCAATAACCTCGCCAAGGTTGTGGGGAGGGATTGATGTTGCCATACCAACTGCGATACCGTCTGAACCATTGACGAGAAGGTTGGGGAATCTTGAAGGAAGGACAACAGGTTGTTCACGTGTGTCGTCAAAGTTGGGATAGAGATCGACAGTCTTTTTGTCGATATCTCTTATCATTTCAAGAGCAACTTTGCTGAGTCTTGCTTCGGTATAACGATATGCAGCAGCAGGGTCGCCGTCAACTGAGCCGAAGTTTCCGTGGCCTTCAACAAGGGGACATCTAATTGAGAAGTCTTGTGCAAGACGTACCATTGCATCATAAACTGAACTGTCGCCGTGAGGATGGTATTTACCAAGCACTTCACCAACGACCATAGCACTCTTTCTGTAAGGCTTGTCGGGTGTAAGGCCAAGTTCGTTCATAGCATAAAGGATTCTACGGTGAACAGGCTTCAAACCATCACGGACATCGGGGATAGCACGTGACACGTTGACTGCCATTGCATAACTGATGAATGACTTTTTCAGTTCTTGTTGAACTTCAAGATTGACTATCTTGCTATCATTCAAATGTTCAACATATTCAGTATTCTTTACATCATTAATTTTGATTGCCATAGTTCACCTCATCAAATATCCAATTCTTCAACCAATTTTGCGTTTTCTTCGATAAATTGGCGACGGAGTTCGGGTTGTTCGCCCATAAGGATTGTAAAGAGTTCATCTGCTGCGATTGCATCTTCCATTGTAACCTTCAAAAGGGTACGTGTCTTAGGATCCATTGTTGTGTCAAAGAGTTGGTCGGGGTTCATTTCACCAAGACCTTTATATCTTTGGAGATCCCAGCCTTTTCTGCCGTTTTCTTCATAGAATTGGTTCAATGCTTCATCGTCATAGAAATAGTGTTCTTGCTTGCCCTTTGAGAGTTTATAAAGAGGAGGTTGTGCGATATACACGTGACCATTCTCAATAAGGGGGCGCATGAAACGGAAGAAGAATGTGAGCATAAGGATACGAATGTGGCTTCCGTCAACGTCTGCGTCGGTCATGCAGATGATTCTGTCATAGCGGAGCTTGCTTTCGTCATAGTCTGCGTTGATACCGCAACCAAATGCTGTGATCATTGCCTTGATTTCTTCGTTTTCAAGAACTTTGTGGAGTCTTGCCTTTTCAACGTTCAAGATCTTGCCACGGAGAGGAAGGATTGCTTGGAATCTGCGGTCACGGCCTTGCTTTGCACTGCCACCTGCAGAGTCACCTTCGACGAGATAGATTTCACAGTGTTTAGGGTTCTTGTCTGTGCAGTCTGCAAGTTTGCCGGGGAGTGTGGTTGATTCCAATGCGCTCTTACGACGTGCAGTTTCTCTTGCTGCTCTTGCTGCTTCTCTTGCCCTTTGTGCTGTGATTGTTTTAAGGATAAGTTCCTTGGCTTCTCTAGGATGTTCTTCAAGATATGTGCCAAAGCCTTCCATGACGCCCTTTGACACTGCTGTACGCATACTGCTGTTGCCAAGTTTTGTCTTGGTTTGTCCTTCAAATTGAGGTTCTGCCAGTTTGACGGAGATGATTGCTGTAAGACCTTCTCTCACGTCTTCGCCACTGAGTTTGTCAGAGCCCTTCAAAATGCCCATACGTGTGCCGTATTCGTTGATGACCTTTGAGAGTGCTGATTTGAAACCTTCAAGGTGTGTGCCACCTTCTTCGGTGTTGATGTTGTTTGCATATGCAAGGATTGTGTCGGAATAACTGTCATTGTATTGCATTGCAACTTCAATCTCGCTATCCACGTATTTTGCGTCAAAATAAATGACGTTTTCAAAGATGGTTTCCTTTGTCTTGTTGAGGCTTTCAACAAATGAAACAATGCCACCTTCATAGCAGAACACTTCTCTCTTTTCAGGCTCAACTCTCATATCTGCGATTTCGATTGTAAGACCTTTGTTGAGATATGCAAGTTCTCTAAGACGTGTCTTGATTGAGTCATAGTTGAATTCAAGTGTTTCAAAGATTTCTGCATCAGGATAGAATGTGATCACTGTGCCTGTTGAATCTGCATCGCCAACAACTGAAAGGGGACGCTCTGCAACACCACGATTGAAACGTACTCTGTGGAGTTTGCCGTTTTGTCTTACTTCTGCCACCAACCATTCGGAAAGTGCGTTGACACATGACACACCAACGCCGTGCAAGCCACCAGAAATCTTGTAGCCACCGTTGCCAAATTTGCCACCTGCATGAAGTTTTGTGAGAACAACTTCAACTGCAGATCTGCCTTCTGTGGGGTGGATACCTGTGGGGATGCCTCTGCCATTGTCTGTGACACGAACTGCGCCATCACTGAGAATTTCCACTGTGATGTGTGTGCAGTAGCCAGCAAGTGCTTCGTCAATTGAGTTGTCAACAACTTCTGTCACCAAGTGATGAAGACCTCTTGTGTCCGTTGAGCCGATATACATACCAGGACGCTTTCTAACAGGATCAAGACCTTCAAGCACCTGAATATCGGATTCATTGTAACTGTGTTTTACCTCTTCCATTTTTCCTCCTAATACTTATATAAGCAGTTAGTTAATTTATTTACATTATAATAAATATATTTTATTATAACTATAAACTTATATAAATGCAAGCATTTTTTTGATTTTTTTGTGGATAAACCATAGGTTTTCCACCCGATTTTTACATTTTTTCCACAAAATAGGGGCTGTAAATCAAGTTCTCACACCATTTTATCCACAAAACACGATATATCACTCATCTTTTCTCGGCATATCCTTATAGGATATCGCCTTGTTTCACTTTACTTTATCCATCCAAATCCTTCCACCAAACTCAAAGAATGAAGGAGTATATTTTGAGCATAAAAAAACCACCCTTGCAGGTGGTCTTTCGGTTGGGTTTATTTAGTTGTTAGTTTTCGTTTGGGTTTTTCAACCCTGTAAATTTAGGATGTTTTGTCGTTTGCTCCATCTCGTCCATCGTAGGCATTTTAATATCATAAACCGCCCCATCTAATGCTTTTTCTAAATCTTCCCCGGTTATTGGTTTTTCAAACTGCAATGCCTTCATCATGAGATCAAGATAAATCTCGTCATCATATCCTATTGTCGGTGTTGGTGGCGGCAATTCACGAAACCTGCTAAAATACCAACTTAAAATTGTTTCTGCTTTATTCATGATTTAACCCCCATGTGCTTAAAATAAGGTCTTGCAATTCTTCGCACACCCTTGATGATTATGGCATATTTTACGAAGATAGTCAATCTCTCATATACAGTTCTGTTTGCCTCAATTTTACACATTCAACCTCAACACACTCTATCACACAACCCCAACTTTCAATGATGGCAGTTTTGGATTTTCATCCATGGCAAATTGATGTTTTATGTGTAATGCTCAAAAATTAGTATTTTGACAATATCAAGTGTTTATTTGCTTATTTTGTGCTGATAATCTTTTGATTTGGTCAAATTACATTTTTTTATACTTTTCTATTTTCGTATTTTGATGATGGCAATCTCCAATTTAATCAACACTGATTTTGTCATCACTCAATCGTCAACAACTTTGACTGCACTGAGTGTTGTTTCATCTTTCAACAGTGCACACAACCTTGTATGTGCCCAGTTGCCCGTCCTTCGATGTGCCTATGACAAAACGGTGCGCTATGAGTTTTTCAGGCAGGGCAACATCCCTCACCCTCATATATGCTTGGTGGACTTTTTGATGGTCATCATCCAAAAATAGTGACGTGTGAAATTTGAAGTCCAAATCGTATTCATGCAAGGGCACACCATGCTTTTCCCCAAGAATATGGTTTATTTCCGTGCTTAAAGCGTTTAAACAGGGGTTATCCTGCATTCTTATCCAACAGATGTTCCCTTCGTCTTGAATGCCTTTTACGGCGATTTCAAAGGGTTTTATCTTTTCAAAGACGTCCAAAATGGTTTTTGACACCTTTTCGTAGTCACTTTCGTCAATTTTGAAGGATATTTTCAAGGATATATGCATTGGCAAAGTGAAACAACTATGCTTAAAGCATAGTTCATCATCGATTTTTTTGGCTATTTCCTTGATTTTGCCATATTGATCATCGACATCAATGCCAATCCACACGTACATAACCTTTTCTCCATGTCTTACTGAACAACATTTTACCACAAATTCACTCCATTTTCAAGACACAGTTTGGTTTTTAGTGATTAAAACAACAATACATAGACGTCCTATCCCAACAGCAACAATCAAATACATCAATATGCACCAAACAAACCCTATAAGTCATTCAAAATCATTAAAATCGCAGAAAATCGCACAAAGTCACGATAAAAAAAAAATTATCAAATTTTCACTCTTTTACATCCCACCATACCCCACTGCACACAATTTTTGCCATTTATACCACCCACCACGACAAAAACACACAATCAAATCCAAAATTTCAATCCAACAAACCCTACAACTCAGCAATAAAACCCATAAAAAAGTGGAAAACCCTTCATTTTTTGTCAATTTTCTCAGTTTTCTTCAACACTACCACCATTTAAAGCATATTTTGACATAGTTTTACAAATGTTTCACAATCAAAACCCATCCAGAACAGTCAAAATCAACCTTATTTTTGTTTCATTTCACTCAACTTTGCCTTTTCTCTTTCCTATGTATTGAAAAAAGTAACTATCATAGATAGTTAAACTAGTTTTTCGAGCCAATTTTTTGCCATTTTTGGCACTTTCACCACGTGAAACATCGACAAAAATCGACCAAATTTTCAATGGTAAAAGAAGGGGTTTGGCGAGATTTGCTGGAAGAAGTAAAAAATAAATTTTGTGCCAAAAAATAAAATTTATGCCCATTTTTACAGAAAAAATTAGGTTTCACACAGAAAAAACGGCAAATTTTCAATGGGGAAAGGAGCAAAATTGTTTGAATTTGATAAAAAAATCAATATTTTTCAATAAAAAATCCAGTATTCGGCCAAAAATCTATAAAAAACCACCAAAAACACGTCATTTTTTACATGGAGAAAGCACACTGAAAACATTCCATATTCCAAAAAATCACAAAAAGCCGTGAAACAAATACATTTTATTATAAATTTGCGAAACAAACAGGCTCAAAATTTCAATGATGAAAAACCAATTTTTTCAGCGTCTAAATTTAGATGTGAAAAGACTGAAAAATTATTTTTGCCACCTATTTTTCACCGAAAAATCACTAAAAATCCCCTATTTTTCTGCATTTTTAGGGCATTTTGACCGTTTTTGGTTTCACATGAAACACACACTCATTCTCTCATTGTTCCACGTGAAACATATGTTTTTTGACTACTTTTCGCCCATATTCACCCTTGTATTTCGGCTTCTTTCGTCCTGATTTTCATCACTTATGGTTTACACCACCGTTTCTTCCGTATTTTTGCCCATATTTTGCCCTTTTTGGATTGTTTTTTCTCGCCTTATTTCTCTTTTTTCGCTTATTGTCTGCTTGATTTGCACACTAATTCCACCGCCTAAGCACTCCATTGCCCACATATACCCAGAACCCCACATTCTTTTTGTTTGTTTTAGATTGGTTTTTGACTGTTTTAGGGTTGTTTTAGATCGAGTTTTGCATTTTCATCCCCTTAAATATTGGTTGATATGGTGTTTTGAGCGATTTTGAGCCGTTTTACTGCGTTTTAGACTGTTTTTCACCCGCTTATTCATCTTTGGATTTTTCCTGCGTCTTACGCCTTTTTAGCGCATTATTTATTTCGTTTTACACTCTTGTTTGCGCCCTAAAATCTTTTTCTCGGGTTTTTATTTATCCAATCGGTTTTCAGTTGCGCATATTTGCACCCATAACATGCCAACACACTCACGCTACTCGTAAGCGCTATAGCGCGCAATATATGTGCGATTACATGTGTATAATGCATGCGTATGTATGCCTGCTGTGGTTGTGCATGCTTGCGCCATGTTTGTTTGTCTATTTGACTCGTGCCGTAGCACATTCAAAAAGGATGATTTCATTAGTTTTTGCAATGAATTTGAGAGTAAAACAAGCAGGAGTTTATGGCACACGTTGGCACATGTTTTAGGTAGATTGCAGTCATAATGCAGTTGTTCTGTATTAAAATGACAGCGTTTGATTTTGTGTAAATTGCAACCAAACGTTCAGGGGTAAAAGCAGGAGTGATGATTGATGTTGAGCTGTCAATCTTGAAAAAGACAGAAATTGAAATTTTTGATAAAAATCGTTTCTATGAAATTTTTAGTTTTCTGTTGTTTTTGCAAAGAACAAAACGGAGCAATGAACACACCTAGACATACTGCAAACAACAGGCAAGTAGTTTTGGGAAATTCGGCAAGCACAAATACAAACACAAGCATCAAAATACCCCAACCAACAATCAATCAAAGCACTATACATGTTTGATAGTCAACAAACACACCGTGCAACCGTCCTATTTCTTGGCGAGCGATTTAGTTTATCCCTTTCGGCACAAACGATATAAAACGATCATTTGAGCAGGAAACTACCAATTTATATTTGCCGATTATTATAAATAATAGGGTAATGTTTTACGTGAAACATTTCTATATTTTTTGTTTCGCGAATCATAGAAAAACTTTGACATTGACAGTGATTTATGCAGTTTTATTACCGTTTTTTATTGCCATAACTTCATTATTGCGACAAAGGGTTGGATGTGGATGAGATGATAAGTGCAATGCTAGGGGTTTTGATGAAGTTGGGGTAGATTTGGTTCGGCAGCACCAACCATGCCTGCTGCTTGCAGGTTGAAGGAATTGTTGGCTGTTATGTCAAGGATATGGTTTTTCTGTTGTTTTAATTTTGGATTTGATGAGTAAAGTATCGTCTTTCAGGGAATTGGTTTTGACAGGAATTTGAAATTTTTCTATTGTTTGAAAAATGGGGAAATATAGAAAAATCAATGAAAATATTATAGAAAATCATAATAAACCACTGTTTTTAGGGTGTTTTTATTATATTTTGGTTGTTTTTGGGATATAAAAAAGTCAAGCTTCGTGCCTGACTTGGTAATTTGGTTTTGGTTTGTTTTTAATTGGATGCTGTTTTTTTTTCGCTTATGTTGGTTTGTTTTTGTTGGTTTGCGCTTTTATAGATTGTCGCTTGTTTGGCTTGATTTGCCTTGTTTTTTTATGTTTTTTGGCTATTTTAGCCGATTTTTATTATATTTTAGGCTTTTAGGATGGATAGATATTTTTCGATTTCTTCCTTGGCATTTTTAAGGTTGTGAGAGCGATAATTGCCACATTCAATCTTCTTTGAGCCAGGGATTGTGTCGAGTTGCAGGCATTTTTCAAGGCAACCGATGACCATTTCCTTCACTTTGTTCACGTCAGGTGCATCAAAAAGGAGCAAATAGAAGCCTGTGCGACATCCCATAGGTCCAAAATAGACAACTTGGTCCTTGAAATCACTGTTTCTCACTACTGTTGCAAACAAATGTTCGATTGTGTGCATGCTTGCAGTATGCAAATAATCCCCTTTGTTGGGTGCTTTGAAGCGAAGATCATAGGTGAATACGTCTTTATCTACACGGTTGAGATATATGCCTTCGGTGAGAATATTGTGGTCGATGCAAAATGAGGTGATCCTTTCCATTTTTGACTGCATAACTATATACAAAGTATATAGTTATGAATTTTCCTTTATGTTATTATACTTATCCTTGCCTATTTTTACCTGTTTGTGGTTGAATTTCTTTGGCTAGGATAGATTTGGTTGGTTTCAAATATGCCTGTTGGCTTGATTTATTTGTTTTGATCAGTTGTTGCAGACGGCTTTGAGCACGGAAGGGAAGATTTGCTCATATCGTGTCAATCCCTTTTTTACAACTTCTGCAAAGGAAACATCGGCACTTTCATCTGCCTTGTCGGATATGACCTTGATTGAAAGCAATGGCACATTGTTTCGCACTGAGGCGATGACAAGACCTGCACATTCCATTTCACAAATTTCTGCGCCAAGAGTGCGAAGATAGTTTTTGTCTTCCTTTGATGCAACAAACTTATCTCCGGATGCCACAACAACTTGAGGCAGTTTGGTGTCAAGTTGATTTTGAACTTTGTCCATAAGTTGTTTGTCGGTGTTGAAATAGATGCTATCGTTGCCGTCATATTGACCGGCAGGAACGTTGTCAATTGCGCTTGTGTCAAATTGATAGTGGACAACCTTTTCGGCAAGGACAAGATCGCCTACGTCAAAGCGATTGTCAAGTGAGCCGACAAAGCCAAAGTTGAGCACTGCGTCAACGTCGAATTTGTCAACAAGAAGTTGGAATGTCATTGCGGCACGTATCTCGCCAACGCCTGAGCGTACGAGAAAGATCTTATTGCCGTCAATATCGTACTTGAAAACAGTGACACCTGCCACCTTGATTTCGCCTGTTGCCTTGCCCATCTTTTGATACAAGGGTGTTGTTTCGTCTGCCATTGCAGTTATGATGCCTATTTTCATAATTGCCTCCGAAAATATTTTACACGATTGTGTCGTTTTTTGCAAGCAGTGAATTAATGTGATATGTTTTTCATCAATTTAAAAAATGAATATATGGAGAATAAGGAAAGAATTTGTCCAAAGTGTGTTGCAAGTGTTGAAATTTGTGCTATTATAGTTGTAACAAAAACCAAACGAGGAAAATATGTCAATCAACAGAATTTTGCTGACTGAAAGCGCACAAAACCTTTTCAACCTTTCTCTTGATGAAGATAGTGTTGACACTCTTGAAGCCTACTACGATGCCGTTGTAGAAGCCAACAAGGAGTTTAATCTCACTGCAATCACAGGCAAGGACGAGTTTGTTGTCAAACATTTCATCGATTCGCTTGCAGGGGTTGGATTTATCCCAGAAGGCGCAAAACTCATCGATGTGGGCAGTGGTGGTGGATTTCCGTCATTCCCCATTGCTGCATCAAGAAAAGACGTTGATGTGACAGCCCTTGACAGCACGGCAAAAAAGATGAATTTTGTTGGTGGCACAGCACGTTTCCTTGGCGTCAAAAATCTCAAAACCGTAGTGGGCAGAGCAGAGGAAATGAAGGATTTGTTTGGCACGTTTGACGTGGTCACAGCAAGGGCAGTGTCAGCACTCCCCATTCTTCTTGAAATATGCTCCCCCCTCATCAAAGTTGGAGGCTTGATGATAGCATACAAGACAGATGAAAGCGAGATTGAAATGTCACAAACGGCAGTTAAAACACTCAATATGGTGTTAAAAAACACGTTTTCATTCAATTTGCCAAATGGAGATAGACGTTCAATATTGGTGTTTGAAAAGGTTGCACCAACCCCAAAACAATATCCAAGACAATATGGTCAAATCAAAAAAAGACCATTGTAAAAGAAGAAAAAACGGTTGAGAAATCAGCCGTTATTTTTTTTGTGAATATGGCATCTTGGTGAATGGTTTTCCAAAATTTGACGAAAGAAAGCCCCACGATTTGTGGGGCTTTTTTGTATTGTTGAATTTTAGAGTTTTTCGTCGTATTTAAGTTTTTGGACGATTTCGTGGATTCTGTCAAGATCGTCTTTGTTGAAGTAGTCGATATAAATTCTGCCTTTTGTATCATTGCCTGCAATTCTAACTTTGGTTGCAAAGACACGCTTCATATCGCTGACCATTTCTTTGAGTTCGATGGGCAATGGTTGCTTTCTTGGTCCTGTGGGGATTGACTTTCTTGTAAAGTACAAGCGCACTTTTGTTTCAAGTTCACGGACAGAGAGTCTGCTTGCAACTGCTTGGTTGGCAAGTTGGACAAGATAGTCCTTGTTGTCGATTGAAATGAGTGCTCTTGCATGACCGGGGGAGAGATGTCCTTCCTTGACAAGATCGGTGACTTCCTTGGGGAGTTGCAAAAGACGGAGTGTGTTGGTGACGTATGGACGTGATTTGCCAATACGTGTTGCCACGGCTTCTTGTGTGAGCCCATGGTTTTCCATAAGTTCTCTCATGCCTTCTGCTGCTTCGATTGCATTGAGATCTTCACGGTGCAAGTTTTCAATAAGGGCGATTTCTTGGATTTGTTGATTGGTGAGCTCTCTTATGATGACAGGCACACGTTTGAGCCCTGCCATATATGCGGCTCTAAAACGTCTTTCGCCGGCGATGATGAGATATCTGCCATTGTTTTCAGTGACGAGAAGGGGTTGAAGAACGCCGTATGTTGCAATAGAATTGGACATTTCACGGAGTGCTTCTTCGTTGAAAACCTTTCTTGGTTGGTCGGGGTTTCTGTCGATGAGAGTGATGTCAACATCAATTGCATTTACACCAGCAAGGTCAACCTTGACGTTTTCTTCGTTGTCAGTGTAAAGGGCATTGAGTTTTGCTGTTTCTTTTGCCATAATCTATCTCCTGCACGCAAAAATTCTTTTATATTTATAAAATAGCACAAAATTTCTTCTTGGGCAATAGGTTTCACGCTTTTGTTTCACATTTTTTATTTTTTACCGAAAATGTAAAAAGAAAATCAATGATTTTGTCTTGTCCACAGGAGGTGTGGGGATAAGTTTTTTCAAAATGGGGATAATTTGTGGGTTGTCAACAAAAGTTGTCAACATTTTCCACATTGTTTTATTGGCTATTTTTAGGCTATTTAATGGGGTTTTTGATGAAAAAAAAAGTCTTGTTTTGGGGTATTTGTTGACTTTTCCACTTGTCAACATTGCTTATTTATGGTATAATAATTAAAAATAAAAAATTAAATTCTAATAGGCGAAAAAATGAAAGTTATTTTGAACGGAAACGAACTCGGCGATGCACTTCAAAAAGTTGTCAGAGCATTGCCTATAAAGAGAAGCAATCCCATCCTTGAATGTGTCAAACTCAGCGCATATGGCGATGTTGTCACAATCTTCGCAACAGACCTTGAACTTGCAATCGAAAAGAAAGTCAATGCAGAAGTTCTTATGGAAGGCGAAGTGGTTGTCCCCGGCAAACTTTTTGCTGACTATGCAAAACGTATCGGCGATGAACAAATCGAACTTGATGGCTCAGCCGGTGGCAAACTTGCAGTGAGATATCTTGACAGTGAAGTGCACATCAATTGTTTCAGCGCAGATGAATATCCTGTGTTCAAGGAAGTTGCAAAGGAAAGTTCATTTGTCATCCTCAAAAAGGATTTGAAGGAACTCATTGGCAAGGTCAAATTTAACGTTGCAATGGATGAAGCAAGACCTTCACTCCGTGGCATTTGCCTCAACATAAAAGAAACCGAACTTGAAGGCGTTGCATCAGACGGATATCGTCTTGCACTTTCAAAGATGCCCATCCAAAACAATGGCATCATCGACAAAATCGTTGTGCCTGCAAAGAGTATGAATGAACTCAGTGCACTCCTTGATGATGAAAACGAAACTCTCACAATCTACATTGACAAGAGTTATATCATGATCGACCTTTTCCACACAAAGATGGTGTCAAGACTCATTGCAGAAGACTACATCAACTACGAAAAGATCATCCCCAACGTTTTCTCAACAGAAGTGACCATTGACAAGAAACAATTTGAAAACAGTATCGAAAGAGTTTCGCTCATCAATCGCTCCGAAAAGAAAGCATATGTGAAGATGGAAATCAAGGAAGACACAATCTCACTCAATGCAAAGAGTGAAGAAGGTGAAATCAACGAAAAAGTCACCATCGGTCTTAAAGGAAAAGATCTCATCATCGGCTTCAACAGCAAGTATATCAGCGAATGTATGAAAGCCATCCAAGATCCATTCATCACTCTCAACTTTACATCATCAACAGCCCCCGGCATCATCAAGGGAGAGCAAGATAGTTGGTTGTATCTTATTCTTCCTCTCCGTGTCATTGGCTAAAAACTTCGCCTTTCGGCGAATAACTACGTCAAGTTCAAGTCCACGAATAGTCACGTACAAAAAAGTACGCTCCTATCCGTGGGCTTTTTCTTTTCTTGTTCTTCATCCAAAATTCTCGTTTTTGTGCATTGCTAAAAAGGGAAGTGAAAACACCTTCCTTGAAAACATTACTGAGTGCGAACATATCAAGCGCATAACCACCCCTTCCTCACGTGTTTCCCCTCATTTGCTCTCGCAAAGGGGCAACTCGACGCGATTGACGGCTGTGCCGTAGCAATACGCTATTCCGTCACTTCGTTCCTTACAGCGCGCGCACATTAAGGATATACCACTCATTATGCCACTTGTCGCTTGGTGAATTTTGAGTGGACCACCAGCGACTGGCGTACTTTTGTCTGGTGCTCAGTATTCGCTTTCTCGCAATGAGTGGCGGCGCGATTAAAAATCGCTATTCCGTCGCTCACTCCTTACGCGTTGGTAACTTCGTAACAACAAAGTGCTTGTATGAGAACCCAACGAATGAGCGAGTGCGAATTTTTTCAACCATAACGACACTACGTGTCTATCACGAAGGCAAAGCATTCTTTCACTGAGCGCAAGCGAAATATCACGAAATCTTTGATTTCATATCATATCGCTTTGCGATACATGATTTTTCCACAAAATGTTTCATGAAACGTCACAATATGCAAAGCATATGATTATTGACACAACATATAGTTTTTTTGTAATTCGGTGGCAAAAAACATTGATTTAAAAATGTGGATAAGTTATAATCTCACTACTATGATTGGAAAAGAAGAATTTTGGGCAGACGCCAAAAATGAATTGTCAAAAATTATGCAAGCCATAAGTTATGAGGTTTGGGTTGAAAAACTCGAACCACTTTGCTTTGTGGAAGACACTTTTGTCCTTGTTGCACTTACAATGTCTGCAAAACGTACAATTGACGACAAATATCTTAAGACAATCACAGAAGTTGTCAAATCTCTCAACGGGGCAGTCAATGGCGTTGAGATCATCACCCCTGACACAAAAGAGGACTATC
>JAZRGC010000086.1:0-8752 GCA_045643985.1 Clostridia bacterium | reverse complement strand
TGAGGTGAAACCCGGTGAAATCTTTGGTTTCCTTGGACAAAACGGCGCAGGCAAAACAACAACAATCAAGTGCCTTACAGGCATCTTGCCTTTTGACAGTGGCACAATTGAAATCTGTGGCTACGACATTGCAAAAGAGCCAATCAAAGCAAAAATGGAAATGGGCTATGTCCCAGACAACCATTCTGTATATGAAAAACTGACAGGCAGAGAATATGTCAACTATGTTGCCGACCTTTACAAAGTTTCACTTGAAGACAGAGAAGCACGTCTTGAACACTATCTTGACCTTTTCCGTCTTCGCTTTGCAGTTGACAGACAAATCAAGGCATATTCACATGGTATGAAGCAAAAGATTTGCATCATCGCAGCCCTCATTCACGAGCCAAAACTTTGGGTGCTTGACGAACCTATGATGGGTCTTGACCCTCAATCAACTGCTGAAATCATCGCATATATGCGTGAGCATTGCAGAAAGGGCAACACAGTCTTTTTCAGTTCACACAACCTTGACCTTGTGAAGAAACTTTGCGATAGAGTGGCAATTGTCAATGACGGACAACTTATTGATATGTTCGACCTTAAAAACAACGAAGAAAACAAGGCAAACCTTGAAGAAAGATTCTTCAAAATCACAGGCACATATGAAAAGCGTCTGTTTGAAGACTATGCTTCACAAGAGAGCGAAGATATGCGCCCCGAACTTCCAAAGGAAGAAACCAATGACACTACACCCACTGACAAGGTGGAGGGATAACATATGAAACAGAGCAGTATTTCCTGGCAAAGCGTAAGAACGCTTTTCCGTCTTGATGTCAGGTCAAGAAAGGATGTGGCACACGAGTTGAAGAAAAAGGACAAAGCAATGAAGGTGATGAATTTCATCTTTGGAGTTATCCTTTATGCAATGCTTGTTGTGGGCATCTATTTCTTCACCAATATGTTTGTCAAAAAGGCAAATCTTGGGCTTGAATATTTCTTGTCCGTTGCCAATCTTTTGACAATCGGTGTTTCAACAGTCGTTGCCATAAGCACAGTTGTCAAAAACCTTTATATGAATGGCGACAATGAACTTTTGCTTCGATTCCCAGTCAGTGGAACAGAAATCCTCATTGCCAAATCCATATATTGCGCACTCCACAACTTTTTGGTGACAGTGTTGTTTACACTCCCATTCCATATGATTGCAGGGGCAATCGCAGGGGCAAAGGTCGGCTATTATTTTGGCTCAATCTTTATGATTATCTTCCAAAGTTTCCTGCCTTTCTTCATTGCAAATATGGTTGCAATCCCTGCAATGAAAGTGGTCAACATCATCAAAAACAAATTCCTGTTGGTGCTCATTATGGTCATCATCGCAATTTGTGGATGTTTTGTGCTTTATATGAGCGCACTTTCAAGTGTCCTTGGCTATCTTGCAGACAACAGAGTCAATTTCTTTGCAGACCCCACAATCAAGGCTGCCATTGAAAACTTTGCAAGACACAGTTATCCCATCAACTTCTATGCAGATGTGTTGACAGGTGGACATCTTTCAGGACAACATCCTGCACTTTGCTTCCTGTATCTCCTTCTCATCAACGGAGCATTTGGGGTGGGCGCATTCTTTGTCACAAGCAAGTGCTACTATGGCACAATATTGAGAGGCATTGAAAGCGAAAAGGAATCTCTTGTCAAAGTCCACAAAAAGACCAGAGTGCGCAGTGCATTTGGTGCTTTGCTCCACAGAGAGTTCTTTTTGATTTTTAGAAGTTTCAACTATTCATTCCAATATCTTGCAATGGCTTGCGCAGCACCTGTCATGGTGTACTACTGCAATGCACTTGCATCGGCAATGGGCACAAAGAGTGTTGGCACAACAATTGTCCCCGGCTTGACACTCCTTGTCATCATCATATTTGTCACAATAATCGTGTCCTTTGCTTCAACGTCAATTTCAAGAGAAGGCAACGTGTTTTATCACACAAAGATAATCCCCGTCAGTTACACAACACAAATCCTTGCCAAATTGTTCCTTTACGGCATAGTTGGCACAGGCTCAGTTGTGCTTTGTTGTGTCACGGTGGCATCAGCCTTTGCAACCGAATCGGCAGGGTATCTCTTGACATCTCTTGATGTAGGAATGATTTTCCTTATTTGTGAATTGGTTGTTTTGGCAGAAACCTGTTTGTCCATCTGGGCAGACATCAAGTCACCCACCTTCAACGTAAGTGGCGATGGCGAAATTGTTTCAGCCAACAAAAACGTTGCAGTTGCACTGTTTGTGGGCATTTTCACAGCAATCCTTTATGGTGTGTTTGCAATGGTATTCAGTTTCCAAGGGCTCACACTTGGCAAAGTCACCTTTGATATGTCACCTGCAGAAGTCTATGGCATTCTTGTTGGAATATCAGTGGCAATCCTTATTGCAAGTGCATGCATGCTCTTTGTAAACCTTGAAAAACGCTATCAAAAGATAGCCCCGTAACCTTGCTATTTAGGTGGGCAAATAGTCCACCATTGGAGATATTATGAAAAAAGTAATGGTTGGCATACTCGTAATTATCCCTGTGATAATCGTGCTTGTAGTTGCGCTTGTCAGCGTATTTGTATCTATGAGCGCACATATCGCAGTTGACGATATTACAATTGACAAAAATTACCTAGAACTAGAATACGATCCCGATATGTCCGTCCACAAACTTTCAAGTTTGTTCAACGTCACAGTCACGCCTGACCGTGCAACAAACAAGGAATACAGGTGGAGTGTCGAGGATCTTGTTTGCATAAACGATGACTACAAGGAAATGTGGGATGCAGGCACTGCGCCTCCGCCAGCATTTGTCAGTGATGACGACAGCGAGCAAGTGGGCAATCCTGATGACTTGGAAGATGAAACTTGTTCAAGCGAGGGTTATCTCCACATCAACACATATTGTTCATTCGTTTTGAAAGTGCAAGCAGAAACTCACACAGCAACTTGCAGAGTGTATGTTGTAGGCTACAAGGTTGAAACAATCAACATAACCAACACAGAGCAAACTTTGACAATTGGTCAAAACATTCTCATCAATGTTGAAACTGATCCTGTAGAAGCAATTGTTGACACTTGGATTTATGAAAGCACCGATGAAGACGTCTTGACCGTTGACAGAAATGGTGTCATAAATGCAGTTGGCGCAGGCACAGCAACCATCAAAGTCAAAGCAAGTGTCTATGGCGAAACTGGCAAGTATGTTGAAGATTCCATCACAATCAAAGTGCTTGATGACGTGACACTGTATGGAAGCAACATTACAACATCAAGAGATGAAGTATTGTTTGCAGAATTGGGTGTCAACCCTGCTGACGTAGATATTGATGCAAGTGTTGGTGTCATTCTCAATGGCGCAGGCAACGGAGTTTTGCTCCAAGGCAATTTGAACGTCCTTGTTGTCAAAGGGGAAGAAGTGGTCATCTCCAAGTGTGATGAAGGCGCAATCATCATCGACAATGCCAACTTGTTTGAAGCAAAGGAAGAAGGTGGCTATGTCCTTGCAACTGACGGCAAACTTTATCTCACTGCAAGTTTTGCAGACAGTTTCATCACATCAAAACCCAATGTCACTTGGTCATCCAATCGTGAAACAATCGCCAAAGTTGACGACCACGGTGTTGTGACAGGTGTCAGCAATGGTAGAGTTATCATCACTGCAACAACCGATGACGGCAAGAGCACATCAGTGACAATCAACGTAAGAGAAGTTGTCACAGTGCTTCTTGTTGAAACCCCCGAAGCATGCTTGAATCAAGGCATTGCAAGAGAAACAATCAACGGAAGCATGGTGTATGTAGATGTTCTTGGCAATATAGACGACTTGACCTACTACGTGCCCAACGTCAACGACTTCAACTTTACAAAGAAGGACAACTCATTTGAGTTCAACTTCCAACGTCCTGCACTTCCTGAAGGGGCAAATGCCGAAGAATTTTATTCTGCATTCAACTTCAAAGTGGAAGAATATGTTGGTCAAGGGGAAGATAGACACCTTGAAGAAAGCGACAAGGCAAGATTTGAGTCCAACAGAATGTATTTCAATGGGGACAAAATTGATGAACTTGTGGAACTTGTTGTGACAATCTCAGCAAAATATCCCAAATTTATCACAAAACCCGAATATACAACTGTCCAATTCACCATAAAGGTTACAAAGGGCATCAACGTATCAAGTTGGGTTGATTTGCTTGCTGTTGCAGAAGAAAACAAAAAGGCAACAGATGAAAGTTCAAAGTGGGATATGATCCTTGCCACCAACATTGCAAGGGCAGATGGATTTGTCCCTGACGATATTCTCATAGCACAACTTGAAGCAATTGAAGCCAAAGTCAATGCAGGCAAAAATCTCAATGATGAAGACAGTGCACTTTGGATTGAAAATGGCGAGAGCAAAGGGCTCAAATGGCTCAAAGATATGCGCAGTTATGCCAAGAGTCAAGCAATTCAACTTCGCAACAATCTCTATGGCAACGGCAATATGATTTATGGCTTCAAGGCACAATACAATGGTGTTTCTGGCGGAGGAGATGGTTTGTTTCACATCGTAGAAAGTGGAGTCACCGTTTCAAATGCTATCATTCGCACTTGTGAAGTTGGCGACTTTATCATCAACGATATTGAAGACACTCAAGGACTTACAGGCAACGGAATCCGTCTGCAATCAACCAATGTCAGCAATTATGCAAATAGACTCACAGACAACGTAATTGAATATTGCATTCTTGAAAACACAGGCACTGCAATCCGTTGCTATGGGGCAGACTTTACAATCAATGGCTGTATTGTGAGAAACACCTCCGAAACAGCAATGTATATCCCCATCAATCGCAATGATAGTGGTGTGAGATACTCACACGTGACACTCAACAACTGTGTATTTTCAAATATGCTTGGTACATCAATGAGTGTTGCATTCCAAAACTTCAGCGATGACAACAATCCCGAGTCAGTTGCACAAGCATTGAAGGATCAAGAAGAAGGTCGCACGTTTGTGCTTACACAAACAGGATTTTGGGATATTTACAACTGGCAGTCAGCAGATGTGCTCAACATCATCCCCGAAGTTGAAAGCATCAATATCAATGTACTCATTTCTGATGCTCTTGAAGAAAGCCCCAAATTCAAGGCATATAGCCGAATTTATGAACAAACTGACTATTTCCACGTTGGATTTATGATTTCAGGCTTTGACAGCATCACAAACATCAACACACCATATCCTGTCTGCACATTTGAAGATGAAAGATTGCAAATGGTGGATTCCAATGAGTTGTTTAAGGATGCAGGCACGTCAGGAGCAATTTTGCTTGGTGCATTGAAGGAAAAACCCTTCTATTTGTACACCTACGGACAAAATGGCAACTTGACACCGGGCACAACCTATCAAGTCAACAATCGCCTTATCCGTCACTTGCACGGAGAAGTTTAGTGAGCAGTGAGTACACTGTAAATTGATATAGAACGTTGCACCCTTGCCTGTGGCAAGGAGTGCGCTATCAAAAGATAATATAGGTGGACATTTAGTTCACAATTGGAGTTTTTATGAAAAAGGTAATGGTTGGCATACTTGTCATCATTCCAGTCATAATAGTGCTAGTAGTTGCATTTGTCAGTGTGTTTGTGTCAATGAGTGCACATATTGCAGTTGATGACATAACACTTGACAAAAATTATATTGAGTTGGAATTTGACTCAACAGTTTCTGCATACAAAATTTCAAATCTAGTCAATGCAAAAATCACACCAGATCGTGCTTCAAACAAGGCAATCACTTGGAGTATAAGCGATGTGGTGTGTTTTGATGATGACTACAAAGAGATGTGGGACGCAGGCACTGCGCCTCCTCCTGCATACCTTTGTGAAGATGAAAGTGGTGAAATCCTTGATGGCACTGATTATGCCGACAACACTTGCTCAAATGATGGCTACATTCGCATCAATACATATTGTTCCTTTGTCTTGAAAGCACAGGCAGAAACTCACACAGCCACTTGCAGGGCACTTGTTGTGGGCTATAAGGTTGAAAGCATAAGCCTAACTTGCAGTGATTCCATTTTGTCAATAGGGGAAAATGCAATGATACAAATTGAAACCGACCCTATTGAAGCAATTGTGGACACTTGGATTTATGAAAGCAGTGATGAGTCAATTGTCACCATAGACCAAAATGGTGTTGTCAATGCAGAAGGTGCAGGCACTGCAACAATCACAGTCAAAGCAAGTGTGTATGGTGAAAAGGACAAGTTTGTTGAAAGCACAATCAACTTGACAGTCCTTGATGACGTCACAATCTACGGAAACAGTATCAAAACTGCAAAGGATGAAATCCTGTTTGCAGAGATTGGTGTCAAAGCCAAAGATGCAGAAATCTTTGACGGAGCAGTGCTCAACAGCAATGGAGATGGGTTTATTCTCACAGACGACATTGCAGTTTTGCTGATAGGTGGCAAGGAACTGACTGTTGAAAGATGTGAAGCAGGGGAGATTGTCGTAGACAATGCCAACCTGTTTGAAGCCAAAGATGAAGGTGGCTACGTCCTTGAAACCGAAGGCAAATTGTATCTTACAGCAAGTTTTGTTGACAGTTTTGTCACATCAAAGCCCAACGTCACTTGGACATCAAATCGCACAACTGTCGCCAAAGTTGACGGCAATGGTATCGTCACAGGTGTCAGCAATGGCAGAGTTGTCATCACTGCAACAACAGATGACGGAAAGAGTGCATCAGTCACAATCAACGTCCAAGAAGTTGTCACAGTGCTTCTCATTGAAACACCAGAGCAATGCTCAAATCAAGGCATAGCAAGAGAAACAATCAACGGAAGCATGGTCTATGTCGATGTGCTTCAAGACGTAGATGACGTGGAGCACTTTGTGCCAAATGGGGCAACCTTCAATGTTGAAAAGACAAACAATTCATTTGAATTCAATTTCCAACGTCCCGAATTCCCTGAGGGAGCAAATGCCGAAGAATTTTATTCTGCATTCAACTTCAAAGTGGAGGAATATGTCGGTCAAGGGGAAGACAAACACCTTGAAGAAAGCAACAAGGCTTGGTTTGAAGCCAACAGAATGTATTTCAATGGCGATGCCATTGACGGACTTACGGAACTTGTTGTGACAATCTCTGCAAAGTATCCCAAATTCCAATCAAGGCCAGAATACACCACAGTGCAGTTTACTGTGAAAGTCACCAAAGGTGTTGAAGTTTCAAGTTGGATTGAAGCATTGGCACTTGCCGAAGAAAACAAACTTATTGCCGAAGGCAACGAAAAGGCACAAGAAAAGATTTCAACATGGGATATGATTCTTGCCACCAACATTGCAAGAGCAGACGGATTTGTCCCCGATGACGCCCTTGTAGCAAGCCTTGAAAAGATTGAAGACAAAGTCAATGACGGCAAAAATCTCAGCAACAGTGATGAAGCCTTGTGGCTTGAAAATGGTGGAAGTGAAGGGCTCAACTATTTGAGAGATATGACCGAATATGTCATGACCACCACTATCTATATGCGTGGCAATCTCTATGGCAATGGCAATATGATTTACGGCTTCAAAGCCCAATATGACAACGAGCAAGACTCACTGTTGTTTGTCATTGACGATGGAGTGAAGATTTCCAACGTCATACTTCGTGTGTGTGAAGTAGGAGATCAAATTGTTGACGATGCAGAAGATGCCCAAGGGCTCAAAGGCAATGCAGTCCGTATTGAAGCCCACGACACAGGAGATTTTAGACTGCGCATCACCGACACTCGCATTGAATATAGCATTCTTGAAAATGGCGAAACACTTATGCGCTCTTACAACGGAGATGTCACTCTTGATGGTTGCATACTGCGCAACACATCAAGTGCAGCAATGTACGTGCCCACAAGACGCAACAAGACAGGTGTGTTGTATTCTCACTTGACAGTCAACAATTGTGTGTTCTCCAATATGTTGTCAACAGCACTCAATGCTTTCTTTGACGGATATAGCAACGACAAAGACCCTGCCTCCCTTGCCCAAGCAGAAAAGGATATGGCGGAGGGCAGGACATTCATCCTCAACCAAACAGGTTTCATTGACATCTACAACTGGCACCCAACAGACGTGCTCAACTTTATGGCAGACTTGTCAGACATCAACATACCAGTCCTTGGCAACGTCAACCTCAATATGTTTGTCACCGAAGCCCTTGCAGAAAATACCGAATTCAAGCAATACAGCCGAATTTATCAACAAACAGAGTACTTCCATATGGGGCTTGTTGTGTCTGGCATAACCAAGTCCAACGGCTCATTTGGATTTGGCAAAACCTATCACATTTGCACCTTTGAAGATGATCGAATCGAAACTGTCACAACATCACAAATCTTCAAGAGCAGTGGCACTTACACAGCAATGCTCAATGGTGTGTTGAACGGAAACGACATTTATCTTTACACTTACGCCCAAAATGGCAATTTGACGCCCGACACAACCTATCAAGTCAATGATAGGCTCATCCGTCACTTGCATGGCGAAATCTAAATCATAACAATCAAAATCACAATAAACAGAGGAGTCCTTCAAAGAAGGATAAATCACGGAATATGAACAAAATCATTTTAATTGACGGCAACAGTTTATTGCATCGTGCCTACCATGCTTTGCCCGGTTTGAAGACGTCAAAAGGCTTTTTCACTGGCGCAATCATGGGATTTTTGCGTCTTGTCAACAAACTTGTCAAGGAACAAAAACCCACACATATGG
>JAZRGC010000085.1:0-5248 GCA_045643985.1 Clostridia bacterium | reverse complement strand
TGTGCCCACTGCTTTGAATGTGGGACGTCTTTCTTCTTCGCCACCGTATTTTTTCAGTGCCGAATACAATTCTGCCCTATAAGCCTTTCTTTCAGGAACACCCATAATATATTTGTGATATTCCACAGGCGAGAAGTTGATGACTGCAATGACATACTTGCCGTCTGCTGCTGAACGGATGAATGATGCCACGTTGTTTTTGTTGTCATCAACAACAATCCACTTGAATCCGTCATATGTAGAATCAAGTTGCCAAAGTTCCTTGTGTTCAAGATAGAAATTGTTCATATCCTTGATGAACTTTCTAAATGCATGATGGCGAGGATAGTCAAGAAGGAACCAATCAAGTTCTTGATTGTAATTCCATTCGATAAACTGAGCAAATTCGTTGCCCATAAAGTTCAACTTTTTGCCGGGGTGCGCCATCATATAACCATAAAATGCTTTGAGTCCTTCAAACTTTTGGTCATAGTCGCCGGGAGTTTTGTTGATCATACTGCATTTGCCATGGACCACTTCATCGTGTGAAATGGGCAGGATATAGTTTTCACTATATGCATAAGTCATGCCAAATGTGATGTCGTGATGATTGTCTTTTCTAAAGAATGGATCAAGGCTGAGATAGTGCAAACTGTCATTCATCCAACCCATATTCCATTTGAAGTTGAAGCCAAGGCCACCCATATATGGGGGCTTTGTCACCATAGGATATGCAGTTGATTCCTCTGCTATGGTAATTGCTCCGTGATATTTTGAAAGGATTGCCGAGTTGAAACTTTGCAAAAATTCCTTTGCTTCAAGGTTGTAGTTGCCACCATATTGGTTGGGCTCCCATTCGCCTTCCTTTCTGTTGTAGTCAAGATACAGCATGCTTGCCACTGCATCACAACGGATTCCGTCAATGTGATAGTGGTCAAACCAGAACATTGCTGCTGAAATCAAGAAACTCTTGACTTCTTTCTTGCCAAAATCATATATGAGTGTGCCCCACTCTTTATGTTCGCCTTTTCTTGGATCGGCATATTCATAAAGGGGTGTGCCGTCAAACTTTGCAAGGCCGTGTGCATCTTTGGGGAAGTGTGCAAGCACCCAGTCCAAAATGATGCCAATGCCTGCACGGTGACATCTGTCAATAAATTCCATCAAGTCGGCAGGTGTGCCAAATCTTGATGTTGGTGCAAAAAGTCCTGTGCATTGATAGCCCCAACTGCCTTCATAAGGATATTCTGTCAAGGGCATAAGTTCGATGTGGGTGTAGCCCATCTTCTTCACATAAGGGATGACTTCATCTGCAAGTGCACTGTATGAATAGAAGTTGCCGTCAGGATAACGCTTCCAACTGCCCAAGTGCATCTCGTAGATATTCATAGGAGAGCCATAGGGATTGCTGTTTGCCCTATTCTTCATCCACTTATTATCCTTCCAATGATACTCGTTGATGTCGTAAAGTTTTGATGCAGTTGCAGGAGCGGTTTCACTGTGCAATGCATAAGGGTCGCATTTCAAGACAGTGTTTCCTCTTTGGTCAGTGATTGCAAACTTGTAGTTGTCAAATTGTTTAAGACCGGGCACAAAAACTCGCCACACACCGTCATACTCTTTGGTCATAGGTGTATGGTCTGTCTGCCAGTTGTTGAAATCGCCAACGACAGCCACCTTTTGTGCATTAGGTGCCCAAACTGCAAATCCCCATCCATCTACACCGTCAACGGTGTCGGGATAGGGACAAAACATTTTGTATGTTTCATAGTTTGTGCCTTCGTGAAATAAGTAAGTTGAAAATCCGTCTTTTGTTCTAGACATAAGACACTCCTTGATGATTTATGCACCCATTATATCAAATAATTTGATATATAACAATAGCAAAATTAATTTTTTTTGCTATTTTTGTAAGGTTTTTTGAGAAAATTTTTCATTTTTGCAAAAATAAAAGGCAAGATTTTGCTTTTTTGCAACTTCTTGCCCTTTTTGCATATTTTATAAATTCAGTCAATTTTCAATTGATTTTGCCAAATATTTGCTTACACCACTGACTTTTTCAAAGATTTTTCTTGCCTCATCCTCTGTGTCAAAAACTCCAACAACTGCACTGCCACTGCCACTCATCACAACGTCATTTGCGCCAAGACTTTCAAGGATTTCTCTCGATTTTGCAACACCTTTGTTGATGATTCTTGCCGATTTTTCAAGATGATTTTGCCTTTTGCCATATCTCTCTGCGCCAATTTTGTCAAAAAGACAATAGCATTCCTTGCTGTCAACTGCCCCATCAACCAATATGACAAAATATTTTTCTTCAAATGGAAGTGCTTCAACCTTGTCGCCAACCCCTGTCACCAAATTTCGTCCACCCCTGTAAACAACAGGCAAATCCGAGCCGATAGACAACAAAAATCGTGTATCTACCTGGGTGTTTTTCAACATTTCAAGGGCTTTTACAACGCCAACAACTGCCGATGATGATCCACCAAGCCCTGCACCAAGTGGAATGTTTTTGTCAATGACAAGCCTTGCACCAACATTGCCATATGCCAAAACAAAAGCATTGATTGCCTTGTCTATGACAGGACAGAATCTCATTTCATCAAATCCGTCAAAAGTTGCGCCAAAAGTGTATTCTATCCCATTGGTTTCAGTTTTTTCAAAACAAACAACATCGCAAAGATCAACTGCCATAGTTTCCATTTTGAGCGTGTGCAAACCACCTTCCACCCCTGTGATTTCAAGTGAAAGATTGACTTTGGCAGGTATCTTGATTGTGTTCATCTTGCTGTCCATATCTTTAATATAACATAAATAAGATAGTTTTTCAATAATATACTCTATATATTAAGTGAATGAATTCTCGCTTCACATCAAATTGCTTTATATATCCCACTGAATATTTTTTTCTTTTGTCATATTGCCGTTGCAGTTGTCATACTATTTACAACGGAGGCGAACAACTATGTTTAGATATGAAAAAATTGATGCTACATCAACCATCTTTCTCAATCCTGTTGAAAAGGTTGTGGAATTCACTCCACGTGGCGCAGATAATATTGCAAAGGTTTTGTCATTGTCAGTTGATGGCAAAGTGCTTTCTTCAACCCCATGCAACGGTTATGCAGAGATCTCTGCACGTGCCGATTTCACACTGATTTATCTTGACTACGATGGCAATCCTACAAGCGCAAACTACAATGCAGATTTCAACCTGCGCCTAGATGGCGACATTGCCGACAAGGACAATTTGTCAATCAGCATCAAGGTCATAGAATGGAATGTGCAGACAGGGGATATTCTCACTTTGTCAGCCGTGGTCAAGGCATACGGACTTGCAACAAAAGCAATGCCACTGAACATCCTTGTCGATGCAAAAGATAGTTATATCACAACATCAAAAGTGGTTGTGCCAACTGCAATTGCCAACACCACATATTCTTTCCCTGTTGACGATGAAACAACCGTTGGCGATGTGGAAAAAGTGTTGTCACTTTCCACAAAATGCAGTTTGACACATACAAAAGTGAGAGATAAACAGGTGGATTTGTCAGTTGACACAACTGCAATCATCACTTACATTCAGGATGGTCAAATTCGCACAGCAACATTCCTTGTGTCAACAGATGAGAGTGTTTCTGTGGACGATGTCCTTGCAGGGGACAAGATATACGTTGTGCCACAAGTGCGCTCAGGCAAGGTTGTTCTTGCAGGTGTCACAGGGGAAAACATCCTGCGCTTTGAAGGTGAAATCACCACGTCTATCCAAGGCACAAGATATGTGGAGCAAGACATTGCAGACGACTTGTTTATGCTCACACACAACACCACCATCACAAGGGAGAATGTGGCATTGACAGGCTTTGTGGGCACAGGATTCTTCAAGGAAAGAATATATGGCGAAGCCGACCTTCCCGACTGCGACAATGGCTCGCTTATTGGCACGCCTGCAATCTCTGCCTTTGTGGCAAAATCCATATGGGATGAGGACTTGAATGTGGAAGGTGTTGTCACTGCCGAAATCTTGTACTATGCAGACGGAGCAACTCGCTCTGCTCGTGCCGAAGTGCCCTACTCAATCAATCTCATAGGGGATTTCACGGACAATATCCTGCCAAGAGTGTCCGTCCTTGACACAAGTGTCAAAATCAAAAACCAAAAGGCAGAAATCAATGTGCTCCTTGGCTTTGAAATCTCATCATTTGCAAATAGCAACATCTCCTATATATCCAACGTGGAACTTGGCGAAGAAAGACCTGTAAACACGTCTGGATTGTCAATGTACGTGGCAAATGATGGCGACACAATGTGGGACGTGTGCAAAGCCTTGACAGCCACCCCCGAGCAAATCCTATCCCAAAACCCAACCCTAACCTTCCCATTGAAACAATGCGACAAAGTGCTCTATTTCAGACAACTGAAAGCATAATAAAAAAGGAACGGCATTCCGTTCCTTTTTTTTAATTTATGACTTTGTGCGAACATGTCAAGTGGATAACCACCCCTTCCTCACGTGTTTCCCCTCATTTGCTCTCGCAAAGGGGACACACTCGACCTCGCACGTTAGGGATATTCCACTCATTATGCCACTTGTCGCTTGGCGGTTTATGAGTGTATGCCAGCGACTGGCGTACTTTATTCTGGTGCTTGGCACTCCCTTTCTCGCCACCGCTGCGGCTCGCGAAAGTAACTCCGTAACAAGTGAGTGCTTGTATGCGAACCCAACGAATGAGTGAGTGCGAATTTTTTCAACCACAACGACACAGCGTGTCTATCACGAAGGCAAAGCCTTCTATCACTGAGCGAAGCGAAATATCAAGAAATCAAAGATTTCATTTCATTAAAAAAAGCAGACCGATGTGGTCTGCTTTTTGTTATTCACTAAATAGCGCTGTTTTTCTTTGCTTTGGCGCGATAGATTGCATTTGTGATAACCTTTGAAAGTTCAACGAAGGGGATCACTGATGCGCCGAGTGCCATTGCAACAAGGAATTCGTCCCAGCCGATTGCTGTAAACTCAAATGCTGTGTTGAGGCCGGGTGTGTAGATGACCAACACTGTTGTGACAAGTGAGAATGCAAATGCGCCCCACATGAGTTTGTTTTGCTTTTTGAGCATACTCTTGCTGAAGATTGAGTGGTTGATTGATCTTGCATTGAATGCGTGGAACATTTCTGTCATTGAAAGTGTCAGGAATGCCATTGTCATGCCGTGGCCTGTGTCGTGTGCAAATGCTTCAAAGGTCATAGGCTCGCCTGCCATAAGG
>JAZRGC010000084.1:0-3051 GCA_045643985.1 Clostridia bacterium | reverse complement strand
ATAAGTGCTTTCTGCACCACCAGTTGCAGTCTTAACTTTGACTTTTTGGACATTGGGTGCCCAACTACGTCTTGTCTTTCTGTTTGAGTGGCTGACTTGGTTTCCGCTCATTTTACCTTTACCGCATACGCTACATACTCTGGACATATCTAGTACCTCCTCTTAAAAACATTGATATTTTAGCAAATTCGAAAAACTTTTGCAACCGATTTACACAAAATTATTTATTTACTTGCAAAATATTTTTTAATATAGTAAAATCATACCAAAGGAAATATGATTATGTCGCTTACAACATCCAACATTTACGGAAAAATCATTATATCTGACGACGTGGTGGCAGCAGTTGCATCACAAGCAGCGTCAGAATGCTATGGCGTGGTAGAAATGGTATCACGCGGTTTTGGCGATAACATCGGCAACCTTTGGGGTAACAACTCAGATGGAAAAGGTGTCAAGGTTACAGCCGTTGACAATCTTATGTTCATCGAAGTATACGTGGTCTTAAAGATTGGCGTAAATATTGAAGCAGTCAAAAAATCAGTTGCTGACACAGTCAAGTTCGCTCTTGAAAGTTTTACTGGTATGAGAGTGAAGAAAGTACAAGTCAATGTCGTTGGCATCAGAGTCTAACAATAGAGGAATTATGAATAGTATAAACGGCACAACATTCAAGGAAATGCTTGCTGGTGGAGCAAAAGCATTAGAATTCAATCGTGCACTTATTGACGAATTGAACGTTTTCCCCGTACCCGATGGAGATACGGGCACAAATATGTCACTCACCATTACAACAGCAATGCGTGAAGTGGGTCTTGCAGATACAGACGAAATCGACAAAATTGCAGTCGCATTTTCGAAGGGCGCACTCAAGGGCGCACGTGGAAATAGTGGTGCCATCACATCACAAATTTTCAAAGGATTTGCTCTCGCACTTGACAACAAAACAGAACTCAATGCAAAGTTGTTTGCAGAAGCATTGAAGAAGGGCACAGAGATTGCATATAGTGCAGTCACAAAGCCCAAAGAAGGCACAATTCTCACAGTTGTTAGAGTCATCAGTGAAAATGCTGTCAAATTTGCAAGAGGCAAAAATGTAGATTTTGTTGAATTCCTTCAACAAGTTATAGATGCAGGCGCACAAATCCTTGCCAAAACACCGGAGATGCTTCCCGTGCTTGCAAAAGCAGGCGTTGTTGATGCAGGTGGACAAGGTTTGTTGACAATCCTTGAAGGCTTCTATGCGGCAATCACCGGCACTGAAATCAAAATGATCAAAGCCGATGCTGTTCGTCCTGAGGCTATCAGTGCAGTTCAAAATGAAGAAGATATGCTTGTCAACGACTATGACAACATTACATTCCAATATTGCACAGAATTCTTTATTACACACCTTAATTCAACCACAATGTCAAGCCAAATTGACAAATTCCGTGATTATCTTATGACAATCGGTGATTGTGTGGTTGTAGTTGGCGACCTTGAACTTGTCAAAACACACGTTCATACTAATCAACCCGATCTTGCACTTAAAGCAGCACTCAAATTGGGCGAACTCGATGGTGTCAAGATTGAAAATATGGTCGAACAGAACCGCAAAATCAAAGGCGAAGACGATTCAAAGAAGAAATCCAAGAAAAAAGTTCCTCAAAAAGACTTTGCAATGGTTTCAATTTGTGCAGGCGATGGTATCAGTGCAATCTTCAAAGACCTTATGGTTGATGTCGTTGTCGAAGGTGGCCAAACAATGAATCCTAGCGTCTATGATATTTTGGGCGCAGTAAATTCAACAAATGCAAAGAACGTTTTCGTGCTTCCAAACAACTCAAATATCATTTTTGCAGCACAACAAGCACAAGAACTTGCAGACGTGAACGTATTTGTCATTCCCACAACTTGCACACCCGAAGGCATTTCAGCAGCACTTGCATTCTCACCCGATTGCACTGCAGAAGAAAACTTTGAAAATATGAAATCATCATTTGCAGGTGTCAAGACAGTTGAGGTGACACATGCAGTTAGAAACACACGTATGAATGGTTTCTCAGTCAAAGAAGGGGACATCATTGCAATCGCAAACAAGAAAATTGTTGCAAAGAGTTCATCAATCACTGAAGCAACACTTACAAGTGTAAGAAAAATTTGTGCAAACTGTGATATGGTCACCCTGTATTATGGTGAAGGCGTTGTTGAAAGCGAAGCAATGCACGTTGCAGAAGTGATTGAAACTGAGTATCCTGACATAGAAGTTGCCGTTTATTACGGTGGTCAACCACATTACTACTATATACTCTCAGCAGAATAAAATGAATTTAAGCGAAATTAAGGGCATAGGCGCACAGATGGAAAAAAAGCTCAGTGCGCTTGCCATTGCATCAATAGGCAATCTTATGTCCTTTTTCCCCTCAAAATATATTGATTTAGGATTGCCCACTTCTGTCGTAAATGCAGAAGAAGGGCAATTTTATTTATTCGAAGGTGAGGTTGTCAGAGTCAAGGAACAAAACAGCAAAAAGAAAGCATTTACTGTAACATTCCGTGATTCTATCGCATCAAAACCAATATTTTTTAATGTAATATTTTTCAATCAACCCTATCTAAAAAGTCAATTTGAAATTGGAAAAAAGTTTAGATTGTTGTCAAAAATAAGTGACAATGGGTTTTCGTTGCTTATAAATCCTTTGGTCGAGCCTGTTGACAAATTGAAGTTGCTCACAAAGGGAATTTTTACAGTGTATCCGCTGAAAAATGAAATTGGTCAACGTACATTTAAAAAAATGATTTATGAATGTTTTGTTCAAAAGGGATATGTGCCTTCATCAATATTCGATATTGACAATAATGCCGCATTATATGCTAGCAATCAAATTGGAAATATGAGCGAAGGCGAGTTTGAAATTTACGATACTTTGTACAAAATTCATTTTCCCACAACATTGAACGAATGCCGTGATGCCATAGAAAATTTGTCGTCAATAGATTTTGCAATGGGGCTAAAAACATACAAACAATCAAGTAAATCTGCCGTTAGATTACGTGAAAAATTTTATT
>JAZRGC010000083.1:0-2866 GCA_045643985.1 Clostridia bacterium | reverse complement strand
AACGTGTATAATTATATCTATTTTACGATTATAGCATACGCCAACACTTTTTGCAACATACCACAAGCATTTTTTGGACAGAAAAAAACTGCAAAAAATCGACATTTTGGCGAGAAATAAAATATCTTTTTTGTGGAATTTGACCTGTTTTTTTAGGTTTCAAAAACAAAAAATTGTTTACAATCTATTGAACGGATTATATAATGAAAACAACAACCTATTTGTGAGGAACAAAATGAGAGTTTATAATTTTTCAGCCGGTCCATCCGTGCTCCCTATTGAAGTGCTCAAAGAAGCACAAGAACAACTCTTGAATTACAACAATTCTGGCATGAGCGTCATGGAAATGAGTCATCGCTCAAAATGGTATGACGAAATCAACAACGAATGTATCTCTCTTGTCCGTGAACTTTTGAACGTGCCTGAGGACTATCATATCATTTTGGTGCAAGGTGGTGCATCAACTCAGTTTGAAGCAGTGCCCCTCAACTTGATGAAGTCAGGCAAGGCAGACTATATTGTCACAGGCAACTTTTCAAAGAAGGCTTATCAAGAATCATTGAAGTACGGCGACATCAAATTGGTGGCATCAAGTGAGGATAAAAATCACACCTATATTCCTATGCCCAAAAGAGATGAATTCCGTCACGATGCAGACTATGTGCACATCACTGAAAACAACACAATTTTCGGCACAAAGTACCCTGCACTTCCTGACACGGATTTGCCCATTGTTTCAGATATGTCATCCTGCATTATGAGCGAAGTCATTGACGTGAGCAAATACGGTTTGATTTATGCTGGCGCACAAAAGAATTTGTCACCTGCAGGGGTCACTTTGGTCATTGTCAAAAAGGACCTTCTTGGAAGCGAAATGCCCATCTGCCCCACAATGCTCAAATACAGCGTCCACGCAAAAAATAACAGCATGTACAACACTCCCCCTGTGTGGTCAATTTATATGATGATGCTCAATCTTAGACACCTGAAAAATTTGGGTGGTGTGCCTGCAATTGAAAAAATCAATCGCAAAAAAGCACAAATGCTTTATGACTATATTGACAGCACAGACTTCTATCAAAACAATGTTGAAAAGAGTTGTCGCTCAATTATGAATGTGCCCTTTGTCACAGGCTCAAAGGAACTTGATGACAAGTTTGTGGGGGAAGCAGAATTGGCAGGAATAGTCAACATCAAGGGACACAAACTTGTTGGTGGAATGAGAGCATCAATCTACAATGCAATGCCTGTTGAAGGTGTTGAAACACTCATCAACTTTATGAAAAAATTTGAAAAGGAAAACAGATAATTCCTTTTCAGCGAGCAACCTACAAACAATACAAAACGGCACTTAAAGTGCTTGAAACGAAAGATAAACTGCTCTTTTGAAAATTTTGAGCAACGAGAAAAAGATATGGATATTCTTACACTGAATGCAATTTCTGCAAAGGCAAACAACACCCTTGCCGACTACAATTTGACAAACGACAGCCAAAACCCTGTGGGAATTTTGGTGAGATCTTTCAATATGAATGAGTGGGATTTGCCCTCCTCTGTTCTTGCAGTTGCACGTGCAGGCGCAGGCGTCAATAATATTCCACACAGCGAATATGCAAAGAAGGGCGTGTGTGTTTTCAACACTCCCGGTGCAAATGCAAATGCCGTCAAGGAACTTGCAATTGCATCTCTTATTCTTGCTTCAAGAAACCTTTACCATGCCATGAGTTGGGCAAAAACTCTCACAGGAGATGATGTTGCCAAACAGGTGGAAAAAGGCAAAGGTCAATTTGCAGGCAATGAAATTTTGGGCAAAACTTTGTGTGTCATTGGACTTGGTGCAATTGGCAAAAAAGTGGCTGAATCTGCTCACGCTTTGGGCATGAATATTGTGGCTTACACAGTGCCTAATGGGGAAGATTTTTCAGTGACAGTGCCCTTTGCAAAAGTCTTTGACACATTGGAAAAAGCAGTTGAAAATGCCGACTACATAACATTGCACATACCCTATCTTCCCACCACCAAAAATACTATCAATTGCGACCTTATTTCACACATGAAAAAAGGTGTCATAATTGTCAACACTGCACGTGGCGAAATTGCTGATCTTGAAGCAATGAAAAAAGGACTTGCAGACGGAATAATCCGTGCCTACGTCCTTGACTTCCCCACCGAAGAAACTCTTGCAGTTGATGGCATCATCAACACTCCACACCTTGGCGCATCAAGTGAGGAAGCAGAAGAAAATTGCGCCATTATGGCATCAAACAGTTTGAAGGAATACATTGAAAAAGGCAATGTTATCAACTCTGTGAATATGCCAAATCTTGCAATCGAACCTATGAAAGCACATCGCTACACTGTCATATCAACTGACGATGTAGAATTTGACGGTGTGTCTGCAATCCGTGGTGGAATACGCTACACTATCATTGACACAGACGACATCCTTGACGAAGCACTCTTTGACAAAACAGGTGTCATCAAAGTGAGAAAAGTGTTTTGATTTGCAACATTATATGCAATAAAAAAAGCCGTGATTGTCACGGCTTTTTTGTTGTCATTTTTTATCCTTGATGATTTTCCTTGGACGTTTGCCTGTTTTATTTTTCAAAAAGTCAACAAACTCTTGCTTTTGTGTGCTCTCTCCTTCAAGGGCAATCATTCTCCTGCCTACCAATGCCAAATACATTTCATTGTCGCCTTTGTATATGCGAGTCACTTCGCTATACTGCACCATACTGATACTGTTGTCTTGCTTTTTGGAAACAATAAAGTCATCGTTGAAAATGTAATGCACTACACCGGGATTGGCAAGTGGTTGTGTTTCGAAATGGACGTCTATCTGCTTTTGCAGACGTTTTTCATC
>JAZRGC010000082.1:0-8570 GCA_045643985.1 Clostridia bacterium | reverse complement strand
GACCGCTTGGCCTCCGACTTTCTTTCAAGCCTTCGCTTCTTTCTTCATCTCTTTGAGATTTTGTTTTGAAAGCGTCTTTCAATTCTTCCCAAAAACTTCCCATATTCTCTCCTTTTAGTTTTCTTTTGCTTTTTGTTCAAGGTCCTTCACTTTTTTCTCCAACCTTTGAATCCTAATTGTCAATTCTTCAATAAGTTCATATATTTCTGTCATACTTATATCCACCTACATACTGTCAATTTTCACAACAATTGGAGCAACAAGACAATCGCTTGATGTTGTTGAAATCTTGAAACCGATGTCGTGCCCACACCTGTCAACAAACACCTTTCTTGTTGCCCTTGCTCCGTCAAACTGAAACTTTCTTTCTTGCCCGTCATAAACAACCGTCACTGTCAAATTTCCCTTTGAATTGACTGTCATCTCACGGACAATTTTCACTTTGTCAGTGCCCAAATCATTGATTGCTGTGCGATAAAACTTTTCAATTGTATTCTCAAAAATTTCGCTTGCTTTCACAATCATACCAAGCCTGTCACTATATCTGCCACCAGACACAACAAGGACGTCCGTTGCATGGTGCGCCTTCATTGCCACAAGCCTGTGTGCATCATATGGTGCAAGGACAGAAAGGCTCTTTTCCTTCATATCATATTCAAGGATGGCATTGTTTTCTCTCACTCCGTCAACAAACTCATCATTGTCAATTTTGCAACAAAGATAATACTTGTCCAAAAGATAAGCACCACACATATTTTGTGGCAAAATTATCTTTGGCATTTCAAGATTTGTCTTGGTCACATTGTAGCCGTCAAAGGTGTAAATGCCCTCGTCAGTGCAAAACAAAATTTTGTTGCCTGCAAGCACAATCGTATGTTTATATATTCTTCCAATATCAGTAAACACCTTTTTCAGTGAAAACTCGCTTTGATCGCCATAGGCAGTCAAACGGAATATGCCGTGCTCACGGAATATATAAAGATAGCCAAGAAAGGACACAATTTCTTCAACATCACCACACTCATCTTGGAAGGTGACATAGCCACCATTTTCACCAGACACTGTCCAGTCGGTAGGATCAAGAACACTTGAAAACCACACTTGATTTTTCTTGTCATTGCACACACCGAACACTCTTTCATAGTGGACTACGATTGATGAAAAGGTGGGTGCATTGTCAATCTTTTGCACATTTTCTCCGTCAAAAATCACAAGCCCAATTTGATCCCCTGACACAAGCAATATGTCTTGATTGTTGAAATTGTAGTTGACTGCGCACACATCCTTTTTTGTGATAAGTCCATCTATTTTTGTCCAATCATTTGGCTCAAATACACTTGTGTAGTAAAAGTTGCCTTCCACCGTTTGCGCAACAATCAAATCCCCATATTCTCCACCTGTTCTTTTGTGATAAACAAACACGTCTTTGATTGATTGTTTGTCCGGCACTGCCTTAAAGCGATGGCGCACGTTTTCGTCATGTCGATAGTGTCCTTGTGCATACCCGATGCCCAAATCACACTTCAACACTCCGTTGCGAAAAGTAAAGTTGTAGGCTTCAGGGCTGTGGTCCATTGGCAGTATGCTTTCATCCACCGAATACACAAGCCCTTTGAAGTCGATTTTATGTTTTGAGGTTGTGGTTGTAATCTTTTTCAAGCACCCCACCTCCTCTCTTTGATTTTGATTTCTCTGCCTTTGTTTTTCAACTTGCTCACTGCAAGGACAAACTTGTCATAGTATGCCGATGCAAGGTCAAAACTGCGCAGAGAAAAATAGTATGTCGCCAAAGTGCAGTCGGCAAGGATTTCTGCCGTAAATCTTGTGTCAAGAAGTTCGCCACCAAACTCAACTCTGTCGGGAGCATAGCAATATTCCAAAACGCCCTCTCCACTAAAATCTGTGACGATTGTGGCTGGCATAAGACGGAATCTGTGCTTAACTCCCTTTCTATCCGTGAGTTTTGTTGCATAAATCAACTGCTTTTCAAGGGTTGAGCAATCAACCTGCTTGTCTATGATAGCCACATTTTCTTCAACAACCAGGGGCATAAAATCGCTGACTGCATCGGTGTAGCCAATGTTGAAAGAGTCAACAAGCCTGTCAATGGTGTCCTTTTCAGAGTCAGTCAAACTTTCATTTTGAAGAAAATCCTTTTCTCCCATTTTGGCAAGACACACTTTGAGTATTTTTTCAAGTTTCATATTTCCTCCTACACCCCTGCTTCACACAGGGCTTTTTCAAGGATCTCCTTTTCCTTTTGTCTTTCAATACGTTCATTATGTTCATCAATTTCTTTCATAATTTGCATTCTTCGCTCAATGCGAGTTTTCCTTGCAAACTCCAAAGTTCGTGCATCAAGTTTTTGAAAAGGCACTACAAATTGCAGTGCCCTTTCAATGTAGATTTCAAATCGACCGGCAAGAATGTTTCGATACACTTCATAACGTGCGTCAATCTCTTTCAGTCGTTGGCTTATAGAAAAGAGGTCCTTTTCAATTTTGACAAGTCCTGTCATTGTCAACTCCATTTTGCAACAAGGTTCAAATCAGTATAGACGGGTTTGGTGAAGTCATATTCTGCACCGTTGGTGTACCAACCGTCAAAGGTGCTTCCTGCTCTCACAGGGTCTTTGGGTTCAACTGCACAGTTGCCGGGGAATACTTCTTGTGTTGCAACGTCTGTTCCACCATTTGAAGCAAATGTCACACTGCATCGTGCGGGGGCTTTTGTTGCTGAAAACTTGATCTTTGCTTGTCCGGCAGGACGTTCACAAAGAAGGTCGGCGTACTTGACAAGTGTTGCAGTGTATGCAGGCTTGCCGGGCACTTGATGAAGCACTGTGCCACCATCGCCTTCAAGCCAACGCCAGTCACAAAGTTGATGAAGTTTGAAGTCGGCTGAGTTCAAAAGATACATTGTTCCATCTTTGACAAATCTGTCTGCCACCATAGGAATGCCAGCATATGAAATTGCATTAAAGCCACCATCAACTGTCATATAGTCCACATTAACCCTGTTTTCTGACATATTGTCAACATAAGCATTGCGCACGTCGTGTGAGCAAAGGATGATGTCAATTGTGTTGCCTGTGGTGATTTCGATTGAGTCGATTGCTCTTTGGATTGCATTGACTGTGACACCTGTTTCCTCTGCCATATAAGGTTGAAGGAAGGTGTAGTCGCTCTTGTCAAGACCATAGATTACGTCACTTTCAAAGATGGCATCAATGCCTGTCAACTCATTATTTCTTGAGCCTTGGACATAGATTTTGCAACCTTTCGAAATTGGTGTAGTGACAGGTTTGTCGATGGAGATTGAATTGTATTTTCTGTTGACTTCAACAACCCTTGCGCCTTTAAGTTCGCTGTGATATACGCTCATAGGTTCGTAGAAGTCAACAATCATACCTTCAATGAAGGGCTTGATGTTGTCAACGTAAATCTGTGCTGAGCCTGTTTCTTCTGTTACAGTTGCAAGAATGCCTGTGCCATCGCCAAAAAGCATTCTGCCAAAGTTGTATTTGCTTGCATGGAGCAATCCTTCCATTTCTGCATTGAGAAGGTTGACAAATGCACCAACTGAGTTTTGTGATGCTCTGATTGCTTTGTCGCTGATTTCAATTTGACCAAACAAGTTTTTCAGGTCAAGGACAAATTCTGCATATTGGTTGCCACCAACTGCGGGCAATGAGTCGGTTTCTGTACCACTGCTGATACCACCATTGAGCCCATAGGGTGCAAGTTTTTTGATTTCCTTGCCATATACGTCTGTTGATGTATGTTCGATCTTTGCAAGGAAGGGGTTGATTCCAACATTAAGTTGGTTGCTGAGCACGCCCAAATAGTATGTTTTGAGGGCGTTGTTTGCATTGGTAAGTGTAATCATATTTTTCTCCTATTATTTGTTGTTTTGTTGAAACAGTCTGCCTGCATCTGCAATAGTTTTGGGCTTGTTTCGTGGTGCGACAGTGTTTTGCCCTGCCCTTGACATAAGCACAGGGGGTTTTCCGTCACGAAGGTCTTTCATATACCTATCAATCACGGCTTTCTTGACAAAGTCAGAGCCAATGATATGCTCCATCAAAAATTCTTCATCGGTTGCAAGGTCTTTGGGATTGCGATACTTTTTCACAAGGACTCTGTTGAGTGCCACTTCAAGGCAATCCTTTCGTGAGCGAAGGGTGTTGTCATGACTTATTTCAAGTGCCATTTCCCTTGCAAAAGTTTTGGCTTCGGGGGTTTCTGAAAAGAACTTGTCCACTTTTGCCTTCCATTTGTCAGGAGTGTCCACTCTGCCTTCACTCATTTCCTTTTCAAGTTGCGCAAGTTTTTGACAACGCTTTGTAAATTCCTTTTCCAAAGAGTTGTACGCCTTTTCAAGTTCTTCAACCGATTTGAACTTTGATGACGGCTTGTCTGTTTCTATTGGTTGTATTGTTTGGCTTTCGCCATTTTCTTCTGGTTGGGTACTGAAAATATCTTCCACACTGACGTCTTCAATTGGAAGTGCCATTTCAGCAGTTTCTTCATTGTCGGCTATGAAAACACCGTCACTGCTGACGGCATCTTCACAACTATCATTTGTGTTTTGGTTGACTGTGCAGGCGTTGGCGTCTTTTGCCACTACACTATCAATCACTTCTTCCACTGTATCTTCAAAAAGATCTCCTATTTCCTTTTTCAAGTCTTCAAGTTTTACGTTTCTCATAATTCCTCCATCTGTCTTTCAAGATCGCTCACACCACTTTCAAGAGTGCTGTATTCCTTGTGAGCAGTAATGTGACGGAGCACTCTATCATAAAACTCGGGATTGTTTCCACATCTCTTGGATATTGCAAGTTTGGTGTGCTCCAATATGTGTGTCTTGTGGTCGTCAACAGCATCGGGAGTGACAAACTCCTGTTCAAGCGCAAGGTTTTCTCGTGTTGCCTTTCCAATGTGCGCTTCATCAAGATCTCTGCCATTTTCCCAGTTGCCAAAGCCCAAAATCTCAAAGAGTTTGCCTCTTGTACGATTGGACATAACACCACTTTCGTCCGTGAACAAACCAAGTTTCAAAAGGTCATAGACCATTGCACGTCTTGTTGAGATGTTGTCCTCAATTTCGTTGACGGTGTCAAAGACAATATCTTCACTGTTCAATTCGTTTGCTTTGAATGCAGTGATTTCAATCTCACCATTTTCTCCTGCAACTCTCATAATTCTTTCTGCCTTTGCATACTGCTTGTAGAGCCTGATGATATGCTTGCCGATTTTGCGCACTGCTTCACGTATGCTGTCTGCAGTCAGTGAAATTCTTGTGTCATCTTGTTCAAGAAGCAATGATATTGCCGTGCCCGATGATACGTTGGCAGGCACTTGCGAATAGGTGGTCACTTCACTGACACCACTGATCATGACAAACTCGTTGAGAAGTTTTTCTTCTTCACGGCTAAACTCAGTGGGCACTTGCCCTGCATTCATCATCATAGGTGGGGTTGAACCCTGTCTATAAATGAGCACTTTCCCGGGGGACAAACCTTCTTCTTCAAGGTTGTCCGTATCCACCGATCCGTCCTCAACAGCCAGTACACCCATCGCAATTCGGTTCATAAACTCGTGTTTGCGATTTTTGACAGTGTTGTAGGCTCGTTGCACAGGGATGATTCTTTCAACCACACTACTGCCAAAGAAACTGCCCAATTTATCAAGGCAATGTTGCTTGGCAAAGGGGTACGTGCGTGTCTTTTCATCCCCATTGACAAAGGGCAAATCTCCATCATAAACAAGCCTGTCGCCAGCAACAATTGTCAAGCGACCATTGGGATAATCTGCTGTGGGCTTTGCATATTTTTCAATAACAAGGACACTGTTGTCCTTCTTTTCACTGACAAATCTAGGCACTGTTGCAGTGTATCCAAATCCACCTGCCGAATCGGTGTTGTCGAATGTGAATACGCCAATTTCCTTGCCTTCAACATCAACACCCCACAAGGTTTTGACGTCATCAACTGACACGACTTTTGCATGCATAATTGACGCTTGTTTTTCAATGTCGGCAACTGCCAAATCTTCAGGGAAAATCTCAAAGGGGGAACATACACTGATTGAAACATCCCCTTCCTTTAAGGTTGCATCTGCGTCAAGTGCCTTGCCCTTTTCGCCATCCCATACAACTTTGTAAAACACTGTGCCTGTGATTTCACTCCAAGTGTTTGCGCTTGACATAAGTCCACTGAAATTGTTTTCTTCTTCAACTGCACTCAAAAGTTTGGTGGCAAGTTTTGCAGACATAATGTCGTTGTCATCATTGGTTTGTGGACGGACTGTTGCTTTTGCCTTTACTTTGGCAAGTTTTGACAGCCTTGTTTCAAGAATGGGTGCAATGTGGTTGTACACTTCTCGACTTTGCCAAAAATATTGCTTGCCCCTTTCTTCAATATCACCTCTGGGTGAAATTTCTGCATATTGATTGCCTATGACAAAATTCATATTCAATCTCCACCCAAGTTCCAGAGGTCTGCGTGCTTCCTGCCTTTCCTTGAAGTCCTTTAATATGCTTGTCACAAGTTCATTTTGATTGTCTTTCATTGGTTTCTCCTTTCACTTTAAATATGTTTGAAAATTTCTTCATTTTGTTTTTAAACTTTTCAAAAAACTCTTTTGTCTTTCTTGCTTTTGTATGTTTTTCTTTTGCATTTTCCATTGGCGTTTCCACCTTGCTTTCATCCAAAACAATCGACAATGGCCGATATTGTTTTTCGTTTCTTATCATCACATTAGGCACTGCCCTAGGCACAAAATGCTCCCCAAGATTTTTGTACAAATTGACGCCACATTTCCTGCAAACTGCAATATGCAATCCGTCAACATAAAGGTCGGCACTTTCCCCACAAAAAACACACTTTGCCTTTCCTTGCAATTTGTAAACTTTCATTTTTTCTTTCCTTTGGTTTTAGAAAAGGTTGCCAATTCATTCAGCAACCTTTCCTTTTCTTTTTGTATTTCTTCATCACTCATTTCTTCTATCATCGGCTCGCCAACAAGGTCAAGATATGCCTTCAACGCACCCGAATCCGGTGGACAATATTTGGTGGTGACCTTCTTTTTGTTGAGCACTGCCTGCCCACATTCATCAACCACATATTCCTCCGTGATTTCATCATAGGTGTAGCCTGTCGCCTTTTTCAATAGAGCCTTCACCAGTTCTTCATCCATTGATTTCTCCTGTTGTATCTTATAAGTTTTTCCTTGTCCGTTTCAATGACTGTTGGAGTGGGCTGTGGTCGCACTGCACTGTCAGGAAGACTCATGACAAAATATCTCAGGTCATCCATTGCATGGTCATCAACCTTTTTGGGTCTGTCGTCCTTGCCCCACCAATATGACTTGAATTCGCTTATCATATTCGGGCAGGTTTTGAAAATGTATATCCGTGGTGGTTTTTGACACAACAAAGACTTTATGCGCTGTATTCCAGTGTATAAATCCTTGTTTACGGCAGTATTGACCAAAATCCCCTTTTCATAAAACAGTTCTGCAACACTCTTTTCTCCTGCCAAAGTTCGTTGATTTGAAGCACTGTCTATGAGGGCATGCAGTCTGCCTTTTCCATCTCTTTTCCACCCAAGTTTGTCGGCAAGTTGAAAGATTTTGTCAACGTGAAAATCTATGGTTTTTCCACTTTCATAGTGCTCACCAACCACATAGATGTTGCCGTCATAATCCACTGCATAAAAGTGGCAACTTGTAGGGTTTCTAAGCCCCGGGTCAATGGATATTTCACTCTGCCATTGGACAGGGATTGGAAAGGGCTCAATGACGTGCACATCGGGATTGAACTCAGGATAAACAAGCCCTTCTCCCACTGTAAACTTGCCAAATCGTCTGCTCTCTTGCTCACTTGCCGATGTCACTTCCATCATTGCTTCAATCTCATTTGGATCAAGATATGGGTTGTCCTTCCACTCCATATGGATTGTCCAGACTTCGGGGTTGTTGCGCACATTAAGTTCAATTTCGTCATACACCCAAGTGAGCCCTTTCAATGGTGTCATTGTGCCGAAAATCATACCACATTTGTCAAAGACTCTCATACGACATTCGGCATATATATCTTCTGGTGGCTCCTCATCAAACCATACAAAATCCAAACTTGCGCCTTGAAACTTTTCTCTGCCTTGATCGCAGGACTTGAAGCCAATTTTTGAAAGTCCACCAAGAGCATTTCGCACAACTATATGGTCAATGACACCATACTCCGGTGCACCTTTTTTGCCACTGACCATGACAATCTCCTCAATGTATCTTGGAGCAAGATATTTGAGCACTTTTGCCTGTGCAACATCCCTTTGCACTTCCCTTGTCAAACTGACCACCCAACCATTGACAGACGGACGATTTTCCTTGTAGGGATGAATGCCCCTTGCAAGCCACACTGTTTCAACTGCTCCACACTCTGTCTTGCCACTTCGGTTGCCACCAAAAACCCACCGATTGCGCTTGTTCGATTTGTGGAATTCCAGTTGTTTCAAGTGCAATTTGTCCTTGTTGTACTTGTTGAGCCCATCATTTTGTCTTGCCTTCTGC
>JAZRGC010000081.1:0-5547 GCA_045643985.1 Clostridia bacterium | reverse complement strand
TATGAACCGGCCGCTATAACCATCTAAGCTACGCCGCCATAGCACCTAACAGATTGATGCTTGTATATAATAGCAACAAAGCCCAATTCTGTCAACTAAACTTGAACAATTTGCAAAAATTTTTTTACATTTTTTGCAGAAAGTCGATTTTTGTCGTGTTTAAGTCTGTTAGATGCCCTGCTCTACGGCGTTCCAATCAATCTTATTTTCCTTGAAATAGAAGACATTATCCCTTTCGCCAACAGGTCTTGCCACCTTGCAAGGATTGCCAAAAGCCACCACGTTTGATGGGATATCCTTTGTGACCACACTGCCTGCACCAACGACTACATTATCGCCGATTGTCACACCGGGCAAAATCAAAGCCCCTGCGCCAATCCAACAATTTTTGCCTATACGTACAGGCGCATTGTATTGATACCCTTTGCTCCTAAGTTGAGCATTGATGGGATGCCCTGCTGTTGCCACCGTAACGTTTGGACCAAACATAGTGTTGTCGCCCACGTATATATGTGTGTCATCAACAAGAGTGGTGTTGAAATTGCAATATACGTTGTCCCCAAAGTGCACGTTTCTGCCACCCCAATTGGAATAAAAAGGTGGCTCGATATAGCAATTTGTGCCGATTTCGGCAAACATATCCTTGAGCAACTCTTGCCTTTTTTCCTGCTCCAAAGGTCTTGTATGGTTGAAATCATACAATTTTTCAAGACATAAAAGTTGCTCTTGCATTATGCTGTCATCGGTGGGAATATACAATTTTCCACTATGCAAAACTTCGTTCAAATCCATAACTAATTTCTACTTGATTTCAATGACGGAATAGCCTTGTGCTTCGATGGTTGACTTCAATGTTTCGTTGTCGATATCCTTTGTAAATGTGATGACTGCTGTGCCACTTTCGTGGGATACAACTGCCTTTTCAACACCATCCATACCTTCAAGAGTTTTGCGCACTCTTGCCTCACAATGGGGGCACATCATACCTTCAATGACCATTGTTTTTTCCATAACTTTTTCCTCCATATTTTGTTGATTGTAAAGATTGTGATTGCATCCACATGAGCAACAATCGCACTTTACGTGCTCAATTTCGTCATTCAACGTATCGTTTGCGTTGTTTTCTTGCTTATTTTTGATGACACCTTTGAAGTTCAGTCGCAATGCATTGCCCACCACACACACGTCCGACAAACTCATTGCAAGCGCACCAATCATTGGGCTGAGTTTCAAGCCGAAAGGCACCAAAACACCTGCTGCAATAGGTATGCTTATTACGTTGTAAAAGAATGCCCAAAACAGGTTTTGTTTGATGACTCTCATTGTGTCACGAGAGAGTTGGATTGCTTTGGCTACACTCATAAGTTGATCACCAACAACAACCACATCTGCAGCATCAATTGCCACGTCTGCCCCTGCTCCAATTGCAATGCCAACGTCTGCAACCGTCAAGGCGAGAGCATCATTGATTCCATCGCCAACCATTGCCACTTTGCCACGTTGTTGCAAATCTCTTATGACCTTCTCCTTGCCGTCAGGGAGCACTCCTGCAACAACTTCATCTATGCCGACTTCCTTTGCAATGGCATTGGCAGTCAACTGATTATCCCCTGTGAGCATAACCACTGTCAAACCCATTTTGTGCAGTTGCTCAATAGTTGAAATTGCATCTTTCTTGATGGTGTCAGCAACGGCAATGATACCTTGCAAACGTCCGTCCTTGACAAAGTATAGTGGTGTTTTGCCTTCGGTTGCAAGTGTTTGAGCAAGATCAAGCATATTGTCATTGACAGATGCAAACTGCTCCACAAATTTCTTGTTTCCACCAAGGACAATCTTTCCATCAATATTGGCAGTCAAACCATTGCCTGCAACCGATTGAAAATCGGTCACATCGTATGGCACAACCCCTTCTTCCTTGCCTTTTGACAATATTGCTTGGGCAAGTGGATGCTCGCTGAATTGTTCGAGTGAGTAAGCCAATTTGAGCAACTCAACGTCATTTGTATTGTCGGCAGGATATATTCCAACCACCTGAGGCTTGCCGACAGTGATTGTGCCTGTTTTGTCAAGAGCCACAAACTTTATCTTGCCAGTTTCTTCAAGAGATACGGCAGTTTTGAACAATATATTCATCTTTGCGCCCCTGCCTGTGCCCACCATAATTGCAACAGGTGTTGCCAAACCCAAAGCGCAAGGGCAAGATATGACAAGAACGGATATGGCACGAATGAGAGCAAACCCAAAGGTTTCGCCCACTGCCAACCAAACGATGAGTGTCAACAATGCAATGCCCAAAACCACCGGCACAAATATGCCTGCAACCTTGTCGGCAAGTTTTGCAATAGGCGCTTTTGTTGCGCCTGCATCACTGACCATACGTATAATTTGAGCAAGAGTTGTGACTTCTCCAACCCTTGTTGCCATGCATTTGAGATGTCCAGACGTGTTCATTGTGCCTGCAGACACCCTATCTCCCAAGTCCTTTTCGGCAGGCATGCTTTCCCCTGTCAATGCAGACTCGTTGACAGCACTGTGCCCTTCAACAACTTCGCCATCCACAGGAATTTGCTCGCCCGGACGGACAATGAATATATCCCCAACCACAACTGCGCTTATATCCACAACCACTTCTTCTCCGTCACGAAGCACTGTTGCAGTTTGTGGAGCGAGTTTCATAAGACCTTCAAGAGCACTTGTTGTCTTGCCTTTTGCCCTTGCTTCAAGCATTTTGCCTATGGTTATGAGTGCAAGAATCATACCTGCCGACTCAAAATAGAGTTCGTGCAAGTTTGCAGTTGCGCTTGCCAAATCTCCACCATTTTGATGGATGCCAATCATAACCGTCACATAAATGCTGTATCCAAATGATGCAAATGAGCCAAGAGCGACAAGGGTGTCCATATTTGGCGCACCGTGCACCACTCCTTTGACACCATTGACAAAAAACTTGCCATTGAGCACCATAACAATAAGGGCAAGCGCCATCTGTATGCAAGATATTGCAAGGGGGTTGCTCTCCAATGCTTCTGGCAACGGAAATCCCCACATATTGTGCCCCATTGACAAATACATCAATGCCACAAGTATCACGGCAGACACCACAACTCTGGCGATGAGCCACTTGGCATTGCGATCAATCTTGCCCCTTTCTTTTTGGGCAATAGTGGATTGATTTTCAGGAATGAACTTGGCTGAATAACCAATTCGGTCAACTGCCTTGACAATCTCATCGGCAGAAATATCCCCTTCCACAACCATACTATTTGTGAGCAAACTGACAGTGCAAGACTTTACACCGTCAAGAGATGACACTGTCTTTTCTACACGTGCGCTACATGACGCACAATCCATACCATATACTGCAAATTTTTTCATATCACTTCATCAACTTTTGCAAGGTGGTCACCAATTCTTCCACAAGGGCACTGCCCCCTGCTCTAACATCATCTGCAACACAAGTGCGAATATGCTCTGCCAAAAGTTCCTTGTTGAAGGAATTAAGGGCAGAGGTGATTGCACTGACTTGTACAAGAATGTCCGTGCAGTAAGCATTGTTTTCAACCATATTCTTTATGCCACGAACTTGCCCTTCAATGCGACTGAGCCTGTTGACAAGGGCTTTTCTCTCCCCTTCATCTCTCAATTTTTCCTTGCAATTTTCACAATGTTCCATATTTTCTTCCTTTTTAGGTTTCATTCTTCATATACCCTATGGGGGTATTTTTACTATAACACCATATATTCAGTCTGTCAATGAAAATATTACAATTTGGAACAAACATAATGAAATAAAACAAAAATAAACTCGCCCACAATGTGAGCGATAATATTGATTTTCATCAAAATAGATTGTCAGTCCTTCCAAACAAAGTTATAGTTGATGGATTCGCCACCGTCAACAAGGATGCTTTGACCTGTGCAGAATTTGTTGTCTATTGTAAGGAAATACGCCCAATCTGCCATTTCTTCTGCCGTTGCCCATCTTCTCAAAGGAGTTTCGTCCATAATCTCTGCCCAAAGTTCAGGATCGTTGATGACACAGTCATTGAGTGGTGTGATGACTCCACCGGGGTCAAGGCTATTGCAAGTTGCGCCAAACTTTGCCACACGGACTGCAACGTTTTTGGTGTATGCCAAAAGCCCTGCCTTGCTTGCGCAATATTCGGGGAATTCTGCCCCTGTATGTGCGCTTGCCGAGCCAATGTTCAAAATTGAGTGGATGTCATTTTGCACACCATACTTTTCAGTGATGTGGATCACTGCTTTAAGGTTGGTGTCAATGTCGCTTTCATTTTGTGTGCCTGCATTATTGACAAGGATATTTACGTCATCTATTTGGGGCAAATTGTCTTTGTCACGGACATCGCATTGATGATGTGTGTATTTGTCATCAACAATTGTTGCATCTTGCCTGTCTATGCCAATGACAGTGTGACCTTCCTTCAAAAACTTTTCAGCAATTGCCTTGCCAATGCCTTGTGATGTGCCTGTAATCAAAACTTTCATTTTTCTTTCTCCATTGATATATTGAAGATAATCTTCTCCAACCTTTTCCTTTTTCCACTTTTTGATGATTGCATACCCTATGGGGGAAAATGCAATTTCCATAACCAACTCTGCCACTGCGCCAGTCAATGCGCACATACTGCATTGCAGGAACGTCCAACTGAATCCATCCCAATAGATAGGCGCAAACACCATAAATACCATCACTGAGAAGATGAGATTGTCAACAAACTGACCGATGAATGTTGACACGTAGGATTGAGTAATATAAGCCAATTTGCCGTCAGGATTTTTGATGAATGCCTTGCCGATGAGCCAATTCAAGCAATTGTTAAGCAGTGCCGACACCAAAAATGCAATTGTGCTTCCAAGCAGAATAAACCAAGTGCCTCCCCACAGGGTGTTTATGGCAGTATAGTCGCTTGCATTGGATGGGATTATGCTTGCGATATAAAATATCAAACACGTGAGCAAATTGATGGCAGAAGCCAGCAAAGCCACCTTGTTTGACGCCTTTGGACCAAAGTATTTGGTGACAATGTCCATACACATAAAAGACAGCCAAGAAATCAAAATCCCACCATCTAATGCGATGTATTGGTTTTGCACAAGGGTTTTGTTGGCAAGCAAGTTCATTGAAATGACACTGACAACAAACAAGGACACAACAATTGAAGGAATGCTTCTTAGAAGCAGTTTTGTTTCCTTGTGTTCCCTTTTGAGCATATTGACAAAATTTGCTTTCATTATATCTCCAAAAAAAAATGACCTTGCAAAACGCAAGGCCACCATTCTAATCATATTTGAATAATAGTCCTGGTTTTGTTTAATGACAGGATGGTACAAACGAACTGTCAGTGGCACTACTATACCACAATCAAAAACAAATTTCAACTTTTTTCCTATGATAAAAAATTTTATGCCCATTTCAAAGGTGTATTTTCAAAAAGCAGGATTTAAAATCGCAGTTTACATACATACGAAAAATCAATATCAACAAAATACATAAATTCACAATCATATTAATGATTGAAAATT
>JAZRGC010000080.1:0-2690 GCA_045643985.1 Clostridia bacterium | reverse complement strand
GGCGCAATGCGCAGGCGAACAAATCAAAAATAGTAGCAACAAAAAACAAAAAAATACAAATTTATGTTTTTTTCATAGGAGGATAATTATGAAAAAATTCAGCATCAAAACAATGCTCGCAGTAGTTTTGGTTCTCGTCCTCGTTCTTTCATTGGTTGCTTGTGGCGACAAATGCAAAAACGGACACCTCAACGAAAACCAAGATCGCAAGTGTGATCGCTGTGGCAAAGAAATCCCCGCTTGTGGAACTTGCGTAGATGCAGACGGCAACAACAAATGTGACGTCTGTGGCAGCCGTGTTTCAACAGGAGGCAATCTCAACAGCGACTCAGCAAAATTCTTCCAAAATCTTTGGGACAGTGCACAACCCATCGGTGGCACAGCAATCGAAGAAGGTGAAGACCTTGCAGTTTCAATGGATATGAGCCTTGCACTCGGCAACGGTGGCGACATTCTTGCAGACCTTGGCATCAACATTGGTCTTGTCCTTGACAGAACAACAGACGGCGCACACAGTGCAGCAAAAATTGCTGTTTATGATCATGAACACAATGAAAACCTTCTCACAGTCTTCTACTTCCTTGATGACAACGATGTGTTCTACATTGATGCACTCGATCAATCATTCCAAGTTGCAGTTGACTACAACTACAATGATCAAGCAGCAGGCATCATCAACGATGCAATCAATAAAAAACTCAAAGATCTCCTTGGCGAAGAAACAGTTGCAAGTCTTCCTAACATTGCAAACAAGTCAATCATGGACATCATCGACAATCTCGTAGAAGATTTCGGCGCAGCATGGAACCTTGATGCACCCATCAATGCAATCACAGGTCTCCTTGGTATCGACATTACTGAACTTATTGCAGAAGGCAGTATTGCAGGCATCCTTGACTTTGAATCACTCAATGATATTCTCATTGGTATTGCAGACGGTATGGTGAAGAATGGCGTCACAAGTCTTGAAGGTTACGAAGGAATAGATCTCGAAGCACTTGCAGAAAGTGATGCAGTCATCCTTGACCTTCTCAAAGGCGTAGCACCCATTGTTTTCCCTGAAGTTGAAACATCAAAGAATGGCAATGCAACAACATACAAGACGGAGCTTGATCTTTCACAAAAGGGTATCATCGGCAAGCTTATGCTCTTTATTGGAAACCTTCCTATGGGTATCGGCCAATTGATCACAGACATGGAAGAAGTTTCACTCCAATACACAACTGAAGGAAACGAAATCAGCAACTTCGGCATCAATGTCATACTCGGCACCGAAGACGACACATTTGACATTGGCATCAGAATCAATGATTTGTCAATCCAAGGCGTCAATGCAGCACAAGCAGAAACAGTTCTCGGTGCAAACAAAGAAGAATACGCACCTTACTTTGAAATCAACACAGGTATGGAAATCGAAGTCAGCGAAGGCGCACTCATCGTCAATGTAAACGGTGCACGTCAAGACTTCAAGGGCACATACACAATGGCACTCAGAGGTCAAATCGATCTCGTCAACGTTGAAAACAATGCAACAAGAGTTCTTGCAACAATCATGCATGATGGTAAAGAAATGGCAAGACTTACATTTGATGGCACAGCACTTGCACTTGGTGTTGACGCATCAAGCCCCGTTGTCAAGTTCATCGTTGAAGAAGGCGTTTCACTCCTTCTCCAAGGTCTTGCAGAAGCAAACCAAGTTGATGGACAACCTGACACATGGCTCCGTGGCCTCGTCCTTACAATTGCAAATGCAGCATTCACACAAGAATTTGCAGATGCAGCAGCACTCAAAGCAGCAACAGAATTCACAATTGATCCTGCTCTCTCACTCACAAACGGTGTTGCAATCACAGACATCAGCCTCAGCGACATCAAGACACATGGCGAACGCCTTATCAATGCAGCAATCGGCGCAATCGGCGGAATGCTCGGTGGCAGTGAATCAGCAGGTGTTGAAGATGATCTCAACAACCTCATCGAACAAGCATGGGAACCCAACATCTACACACTCCTTTCAGCACTCAGTGAAGCAATCGATGGCAACATCAAAGATGGTCTCACAGCAGAAGTTGAAAACGTTGGCGAACTCATTGTTTCACTCTTTGGCACAACAAAAGACGGACAAACAGGTCCTCTTGACATTGAAGAACTTTGCTACGGCAACGGCAAGACAATCAACGGCATCTTTACAATGGTCGATGGTTGGGATGCATGCGCATGGGCAACAGAAGTCTTTGGTGAATGCGCATGGGCAGGCGATGACATCCTCATGTCACTCATGGAAAGTGGTATCGAAGTTGAACTCAAGTCAGACCTTAGTGGCTCAGTGAAACTCATCAATGGAGATTGCTACATCAGTGTCAGCTTCAATGCAGGCATCACAGCAAGCGACTCAGAATTTAATTGGTCAAACGTTTCATTCCCCGATGTCACAACATGGGCAACATACCAACTTAACTAATCAACAATAAATCGCAAGATTAAAAAAAAGGGCAGTCCACGGACTGCCTTTTTTGTTTAGTTTTTGGTGTATAGATTGACATTGAGTGGTTGGTTTGGTAGGATAGATGTATCAACGTTTAAGTGGTGCAATATGCAATTGAAAAACTTTGGATTCACCCATAAAAGTGGCATTCTTTTGCCCATCAGCGCATTGCCAAACAAGTATGGCATTGGCTCTTTTGGCAAGG
>JAZRGC010000079.1:0-2054 GCA_045643985.1 Clostridia bacterium | reverse complement strand
CGTCAAATCTCGCACAGCATTAAATGATGTGACCATTGACGGATACTCAAATGAAAGGACGTATTGAGTTTGTGATTCAAGGAAAAACTTGAAAGCAATACCTGCATGAAGTGAACTGCCTCTACCTGCAAGGATGACGCGCTTGATTTGGCGAGTTTTGCAAAGGTCGGCAATTTCTTTTGCAACAGGCGTGCAATTTGCAATAGCGTTTTTGACAACGGCTGGTGCTTCAAAAAGTTCCTGCATCATCAAAGACATAATAGTTCTCCAAAACAAATATTGATATTATTATATCAAATAATATGCTGGATGTAAAACAAATGTGCACTGTTTTAGTGTTTTCAAATGGAAACATAACAAAATAAATAAAAGATGCTTGAAATACAATTTCAAACACCTTCACTTGCACGTGGCACTATTAACAATATTAAAAAAGGCAAATTTATCTTTTGAAGGGCTCAAAGCCGTCTTCTTCGTGGAGATTTCCTGTGAGATTGTTGCCAAGGACAACTCCACGTGTGATTGCATTGTATCCAAACCTGTTTCGTATGTCATCAATGCTGGATTCAAGTTTTTCTTCCTTTTCATTGTCCTCAATAAGACACAGTTGTTTCACCGATGCGCTCTCTAGGCGAATTGCACCAACTGTCAAGGAACGCAAAGGCGTGGGGAAGGTATGCATTTCTTTCAACAACTCAACAGCCGATTTTGCAAAATCCGTTGCATTAGATGTTGGAAATTCAAGAGTAGAATGCTTTGAAAATGTATTCAAATTTTCGGCAAGTCGGATGGACAAAGACACAACATTTGCCACAAGACCATACTTGCGCATTCGTGATGCCATAAGTTCGCAAAGAGCATAGATGACTGTCTTTGCTTCGCCCATATTTACAATGTCTTTTGGGGTGGTTGTGCCGTTGGATATACTCTTTGGCACGTGAGTGTCGTAATAGTGCTTGACTTCATCGTGCTCAATGCCTGATGCATAATCCACAAGATGCTCCCCAACAATGCCAAAATGTTGACGGAGCATATCCCTTGATGCACCTGCCAATTGTCGTATGGTGTGGATGTTGAGTTTTTTCAGTTTTTCAGCAGTCTTTCTGCCAACGTAAATCAGTTCGGCAGGGGATAGATCACCAATGATGTCCATATAATTTGAGCGCATTAGAATGCTTGTTGCATCGGGTTTTTTAAGGTCGGACCCAAGTTTTGCAAGGACTTTTGTAAAGGATACACCAACGGATATTGTCAGCCCAGTACGTGCCTTCACAGTTTCACGGATTGTGTCTGCAAGTTCCTTTGGAGATTTGCCAAAAAACTTCAATGAGCCAGTGACGTCAAGCCAACATTCATCAAGCCCAAAACTTTCCACTCTGTCAGTGAATTCCGTGTAGATGTTTCTCACAATTTGAGAGTACTTGACGTATTCTTCAAAGTGAGGTGGCACAAGGATAATATTTGGGCATTTTTGCTTTGAAACCCAAATTGCTTCCCCCGATTGAACACCTGCTTCCTTGGCGAGATAGTTTTTGGCAAGGATAATGCCGTGTCGTTTTTCAGGATTTCCGGACACAGCAAGAGGCATCCCGTTGTATTCGGGATGGTTTTTCTGCTCCACAGAAGCATAAAAGTTGTTCAAATCGCAGTGCAAAATGACTTTTTCCATAAGTTATTTTCATTATATCTCATAAATCGTTGCAAAACAAGTGGTTTTGGGGTATAATATTTCAATAAAATATTAGATGAGGGAAATTTATGATTCTTGTCACAGGTGGTGCAGGCTACATTGGCTCACACACAGTAAGAGAACTCCGTGAAAGAGGGGAAGATGTCGATGCTTATGACAATCTTTCCACAGGGCATATTGAGTCCATTGGCGATGCCCATTTTGTCAAAGGTGATCTTTTTGATGTTGACCTTTTGCGCAAAACTTTCAGGGAGTACAAAGTGGATTCTGTCATTCACTTTGCTGCCTATTCACTTGTTGGCGAGAGCATGACAAACCCTGCCAAGTACTATCACAACAACGTTGCAGGCACACTTTCACTTCT
>JAZRGC010000078.1:0-2566 GCA_045643985.1 Clostridia bacterium | reverse complement strand
CGGGAGAAAGCAGTTTTGAAAATGCGAGAATAGAAAAAGTTAATTCAGCAAATGATCTTGTTGAAATGCTTGTCATCATTGGAAAGCATCTTGTCGCACAGGGAGAAATTGAACTTGGCAACAACCAACTTGACATTGCAAAGAAAATTGTCAATGCTTTCTGCGATGACAGATTGAGTGATGGATTGCACACATCTCTTGACGAAACAATCAACAAATAAAAAGTCAAAATATTTCAGCAAAATACAAAAAAGGCAACTTTATGTTGCCTTTTTAACTATATAAAAATCCATTTCTTTAGTTTGCTCAACAAAGCATATTAAATAGGGTAACAAAAAAGGCACTCGTTTGAGTGCCTTGATTTTTGTTTGATGAAGATTATTCTTCGATTGTTTCTTCGGGTGCTTCTGCATCGTCAGCTTGTTCTGTATTGAGCCTTACACCCTTCTTCTTTTTGAGGATGAGAGGCACTGCAACTGCCGCTGCAACTGCCACTGCAATGGCAACTGATACGCCCACTGCGATTGCGATGGTGTTGTCTTTCTTTTCAAGTTGACTGATTGTATAGCCACGGTAGTAAACCTTGCCACCCTTCACTTCGACGTGACCAAAGGTTTGTTCATCGAGAGTGCTGAGGATTGACTTTTTGTTGTCAAGGTTTGCCTTCACGTCATCGTTGTCGTTGGTGTATTCATAGAACTTTGTGCCCATTGTGCCAAGAGTGACGTAGAGTGTGCCGTCAACCACTGCTTCTGCATAGACGTGATCGTGTCCACCGAATACGATGTCAACTTCGTGCTCTGCAAAGAGGGGCACAAGTTGTTCACGCATCTTTGCCACTTCCTTGTCGTTGGCGTGTGAGCCTGTTGAGTAGAGTGATTTGTGCATGACAACAAAGATGATGTCCTTGTCTGTGCTTTCAAGGTCATTGACAAGCCATTCATATTGTTTCTTTCCAAGACCATCCTTGCCTGTTGCATCGTTGGTGTCAAGGAAGATGAAGTGAGCACTGCTGTAATCAAATGAGTAGTAGTCCTGCATTGCTTCGCCATAAGTGTTGCGATCAACAGTTTCAGGTTGAGCATAATTGAAGTACTTGCCCATTGCAAAAGTGCCACCTTCGTGATTGCCTGTTGCAAAGAACATTGATGTGTTTGCATATGTGTCAATCATTGTGTTCAGTGCATATTGCCATTGATAGAAGTTTTTGCCATCGTCAACCATATCGCCAGCGTTGATGATAAAGTCATATCCATTGACCTTTTCATTGCCGTTGATGATGTCAAATGCATTCTTTGTTTGGTCATACATTGATTGGAGCATACCTTGAGGGTCTGCAATTGCAAGGAACTCAAAGTCGCCTTCTGCCTTTGCAGTTGTAAACTCAAATATGTTTTCACTGCCTTCTACACTAAGATGCTTGAATTCCTTCACCAGTTGGCCGTCTGTGTTGTAGTATTGACCACGAATGCGATATTCGTATGTTGTGTCTGGTTCAAGACCTTCAATTGTGACGATGTGTCTATTCCAGAAGAATACACTGTTGTCATTGATGTTGAATCTGTCTGAAGCATTGGTGTAAACTTCTTCGCCTGCTTCGTTGGTGTAGTATGTTGCACCGTGAGTGAGAGCAGCAAGACCAAGGTCGATGAGAGGGATATAGACAGGTGCTGTGTATGTTTCAAGAGTGATGTTTCCATTCTTCACAACTGCTTGAATATTGTTCAAATCGTTGTAGAATTCGCTTCTTTCGGCTTCGTCAAAGATGTTCCAATGTTCCCCTGTGACGGTTGTCCATTCTGTGTCGCCAACTTTGCGATATTCAACCTCTGCAAAGACGTCCTCAGCAGTGTAGAAAGAGATGTTGAATTTGCTTGTGCCGTCCACTGTGTCAAAGTGTGCAGTAAGTGAGCCGGGAAGTCTGCCGTTTTCCATTGTTGCAGGATTCTCTTTGTTTGTTGCCAAAACACCTGCCACGTATGACACACTGATGTTTTCGCCACCCACTGCAAGAGTTGCATAGTTGTGATAGGGCACAACGGTCAAGGGCTTTGTAGGATCGTTGACGTCAGCAAGGTCTGCCGTGTCATCTGTTGCATATCCAAAGACAACAGATTCTGCAATGCCACCAATGCCAACATAGAAACTGTCCACAAGATAGTCCCCAATAAATCCCTTGATGAATCCAATGATGTCTGTTGTTTCAATTGCAAATCCAAGCATATCTTCAATCATAGGTGAAACCATAGGCAATGCGCCATTGATGATGTCGGCAAGGACAAAGTTTGAAGGATTGACTGTGACGCCAACAAGCATCTCAACAAGGCTCAAAATACTGCCAAAGTCGTTGATTTCATCTTGTGTAAGACCACACTTTTCGCTTGTGAAGTCAAACTTGTGATTGAGAAGGGTAGGGATGAGTGCATTGTCGTCAAGGATCAAAGGATTGAGCAATTGTCCAAGAAGTCTTTCAATGATTTCTCCTGTTTCTGCTTGTGCTTTGAGATCTTTCAGTGCTGCCTTAAATTGTTCACGTTGAACAGGGTCATAAGGTGAGTTTGCAGTG
>JAZRGC010000077.1:0-4564 GCA_045643985.1 Clostridia bacterium | reverse complement strand
AAATATATGCAGTAAAACAGTATTCTGCAGAAACTATTAAAGGTCATAGGCGTATATTACGAACTATTTTTAATGAGGCTGTTCGCTATGAATGGATAGCTAAAAATCCAGTTTGTGCAACGAAGGTTGGAGCTGGAAATAGCAATTCTGCAATCAAACCAGTCACAGAAAAGCAAGTTTTCTCAATTCAAGAGGCCCAACGCTTTCTAAAAGAACTTGATGAACTGCCAGAAGAGTATATCTATCGACGTGTTCCTATTAAAATGTTGTTGCTTACGGGCATTAGAACGGCTGAATTACACGGATTACGTTGGTCTGATTTTGACCTTAAAGAAAAGGTTGTTCATATCCGTAGAAATCGGCTTGAAACAAGGGGTTTTGGTGTTTATGAAAAAGAGCCAAAATCACAAACATCAAACAGAGATATTCCATTGCCAGATGAACTCGTAAAAAACCTTTATGAATATATGGAGTGGTTTAGAATGGCTGACCCACAGTTTGATGAAAAACTAGACCAATACTATTTCGCCGTTAATACTTGCAGAGAACCTGAAGGAATACATACAACGGCTCACTGGCTGAAGAAGTTTGAAAGTAGATATGGGTTTTCTTTAATTTCACCACACGGACTACGACATACATATTGTAGTTTGTTGTTGGCAAACAATGTTCCCATTCAAACTGTTAGCAGATATCTAGGTCATGCAGACTCAACTATAACTCTTGAGGTTTATAGCCACTTTGTCCCAGACACAAAAGAAAAAGTCATTTCTGTTTTGAATAATTTAACAAAAGGCTGAGCATTTGCTCGGCCTTTTTTTATTAGTTCGTGTCCGTTTTTATAAAGAATAATATGACGAAGAATGGTCGGAAACCGCATATCTAACCATTGCAAAATTTGGATAATATGATATAAATACACCACAGAAACTAACCGAAAATCACCGCAAAACGGTCATTAAATAATGCTAAAAATGGTCATTAAATGGTCATTAAATCATTTAAAAAGTTAGTTTAGTCATTAAAAATTAGGCTGAATTTTGAAAGATATTTTTGAAATTTACTTGATTTTACAAAAAAATATGCTATTTTTATATAAAAAAGACCCATTTTACAAGGTTTCGCCGTGGCTCCTAAGGGACAATTATAGGTTCGATTCCTATTGTGGGTGCCAATTCCCAAAGGAATTAAGATAGTGTTTGCCCTATCTTTTTTCTTTTAATTTCGCTTTTTTGCTGGCAGTGATTCATACACTGAAAAACCCAAAATTTGTTCAATGAGCATACAAAAGCGTTGGTCAACTAACTCGAGCAACCAATACAGCACAAAGTCTTGTCAAGCAATGTTTCACTAAAGGTCATTTAAAAAAAGAATTTATGAGGCAAGGCATATCAACAATTCTTAATGCTATTGTAGGAGGTTTGGCAACCTAAATGAGAAAAATTGCAATCTATGGCGTATTTTCCCTATTATTTTGTATTGTGAGCTTAGCTCTCGGGACATGGTTTGTGTATCACGGCATAACAATAGAGCGCCCTTTTGAAATCTCTGCTACGTTATCATATCTATCATATTTATTAATGTTTGTGGTGGATTTACAATTGTAGATGCAGACAAAATCCTTGTAAGACAAAAATTGTTGCACAAAACAAGCATAATACCAAAAGAAGGAATCACAAAAATTTGTATTTGCTACAGATTTAGAAACCAAAAGCGACATGAATATCGATATGCAAATGTGATCAGAGCAAATACATATAAAGGAGCAATCCTTGGGTGTGGATGTCATGCTCTACGTCTGTTGATTAAAACACTCAATGTTCCTGTCGATTTCAAAGAACCAAATATGTCATGTTTATTGAATGTTAAATTGCTTTTGCAAAAAGGTCAACTGACAAGAGTTAAGGCAGAACGACTGAAAGAAAAATTTCATCTTTCTCAAAAATTCTTCGACAAACATTATGTCGAACCAAAAAACAGCGAAACCTCAAATTAAGTGTGTTGTTTAACATTTAATCCAACAAAACAAAAAAAGCCCCATCAAGAAGATGGGGCTTCATTTTTATCATTTCCTGTGGTGTGTTTGTTTATCTTTTTTCCAAAAGGTCTTGCCAGTGGTCATAGTAGGTCAAACTTTCGTAATCTGTGTTGTTGTTTGCCTTTTTGAGCCACTTCTCTGCCAACTTTTTGTCTTCATCAACACCTTCGCCGTGCCAATACATATTGCCCACTTGTTGTTGTGCATATCCATTGCCCTGCTCTGCCGATTTCAAAAAGTATTCAAATGCCTTTTTATGATCTTTGGGGACACCGATGCCGTGATACAACATTCTGCCATAGGCATACTGACCTGAGGCAAGTCCAAGATAAGCAGAGGTTTCATAGTTGTATATTGCCTTGTCAAGATCCAATTCTACACCGATGCCAAACTCATACATTTGCCCAAGACGGTAATATGCATCTTTGTTTCCGTGGTTTGCAGATTTTTGATACCACTTGACTGCTTCACTAAGGTCTTTTTGTGTTCCATATCCGTATTGACACATATATCCAAGCCAATATTCTGCTTCGTGATAACCCTTTTCTGCAGCCAAACCATACCACTTGACAGCCAATGGCAGATTCTGTGCCACCAGGTTGCCCTGTGCATAAAGATTGCCAAGGGCAACTCCAGCATCACCATTGCCATGTCTTGCAGATATAGTGTAATACTTTATTGCCTTTTTTATGTCCTTTTCACAGCCCTTTCCTTGCATATAAATCTTGCCAAGCAAACATGCAGATATGACAGCATCTCCATTGTCAACAGCCTTTTCAAGCCAATATCTCGCCTTTTGATAGTCCTTTGGGATTTGATGACCACGGTAATATCTTACACCCATATCTCCTTGTGCAATAGAATATCCATTTTCTGCCGACTTTTCATACCACTTGAGTGCTTCAGTTGTGTCAATTGGGACTCCTAGCCCTTCTTCATACATATATCCAAGCCAGTATTGAGCCTCTCGATGTCCCTTTTCGACAGCAAGACGATACCACCTGAGTGCTTCATCATAATTTTGCTCAACACCTCTGCCACTTGAATACATATTTCCAAGCATATATTGTGCATCCACACAACCATCTTCTGCCAATTGTGTAAACAACTCAAGGGCATTGGCATAGTCGCCATTCTTTTGATATTCAACAGCCTTAATATATTCTTGCTTTCTTTCCATAACCTTTTCCTCTTTCCCATTATGCCACACTTTTCCACCATTGACAATATTTATTTCCTCACTACATCTTGTGGTTTGAATTTTGTTTTATTCCGTGAAACATTGGACGGGGTGCATAGGGTGCATTTTTATAGAATTGGGGTTAGATTGTAGGTTTTGACACTCTAAAATATCCCTTTGGATTTTAGATTGCCGTTTACGGTCAATCAATCGTGTTTTTTGCAATTTTTATAAATTCAATGTTTCACAGCAAAACCACAATATATTGTGTTGTCGCATAAAAATTCTTCTACATTTTGTTGTTTTTTGCCTTGACAACACACCCATAATATGATACATTTTTTTACGCACCCATTTGAGCAAATCTTTTGATTGGGAGTTGCTCAAAATACCAAACAACAGAAAAATGGAGTAAGACTATGTTGTATGTTAAAAAGAGAGATGGAAGTATAGTTCCTTTTGACTTGTCCAAGATCAAGAGCGCCATCGAAAAGGCATTTGTTGCTGAAAAGAAAAGTTACAATGATGATATTCTTGATTTGTTGGCAGTGCGCACAACAGCAACTTTCAACGACAAAGTGAAAGATGGCGTTGTATGCATTGAAGACGTGCAAGATGCAGTTGAAGTTGTCCTTATCCAAGGTGGCTATGTTGAAGTTGCAAAGTCATATATTCTCTATCGCAAACAACATGCAAGCATCCGCAATATTGGCAACACAAGCCTTGACTATACCAAGACAGTCAACAACTATCTCAACATCAATGACTGGCGTGTCAAGGAAAACAGCACAGTGACATACTCTGTTGGTGGCCTTATCCTTTCAAACTCTGGTGCAATCACTGCCAACTACTGGCTCAGTGAAATCTATGATGAAGAAATTGGCAAGGCACACCGTGATGCTTCAATCCACATCCACGATCTCAGCATGCTCACAGGCTACTGCGCAGGTTGGTCATTGAAGCAACTCATCAAGGAAGGTCTTGGTGGCATTCCCGGCAAAATCACTTCTGCCCCTGCTGGACACCTTTCAACACTCTGCAACCAAATGGTCAACTTCCTTGGTATCATGCAAAACGAATGGGCAGGCGCACAAGCCTTCTCATCATTTGACACCTATCTTGCACCTTTTGTCAAGGCAGACAACCTGACATACAAAGAAGTCAAGCAATGCATCCAATCCTTCATCTACGGTGTCAACACACCTTCAAGATGGGGCACACAAGCAGCTTTCACCAACATTACTCTTGACTGGGTTGTGCCAAACGAACTTGCAGAACTCAATGCTATTGTCGGTGGCAAGGAACTGGACTTCAAATACAAAGATTGTGTCAAGGAAATGGCAATG
>JAZRGC010000076.1:0-3469 GCA_045643985.1 Clostridia bacterium | reverse complement strand
GTAAGGAGTGAGCGACGGAATAGCGATTTTTAATCGCGTCGCCACTCATTGCGAGAAATCGAATACTGAGCACCAGACAAAAGTACGCCAGTCGCTGGTGGTCCACTCAAAATTCACCAAGCGACAAGTGGCATAATGAGTAGCATATCCCTAATGTGCGAATGTTGTAAGGAACGGAGTGACGGAATAGCGTATTGCTACGGCAAAGCCGTCAATCGCGTCGAGTTGCCCCTTTGCGCAAGCAAATGAGGGGAAACACGTGAGGAAGGGGTGGTTATTCACTTGATATATTCGCACTCACTTTTAGCAATGCTTTCATTTCATTGAAAATGGCTCATTGATGAGCCGTTTTTACATTTACCCCTGGAAAAACATAGGTTTTTGGGTATTTTTGGCAAAATTGCAACAATCGGCATATTTGGCATTTACCCTTGGAAAAAGTGGGTTTTTTGCACTTTTTTGTGATTTTTGGGTGTTTTGTCGTCACTGGCAGTTGTGATGATTTATGTGTTGTTGGTGTGTTGTGGTCATCACATCTTCAAGGAGCAGGAATGTGGTGTGCTCCTTGCCAAACTGGGCATAAAATGTGCTTTAATATGGGAAAAACACAACTTTTTTCAAAAAATTTTCAAAAAAATCCAATAAAAGTCTTGTCAGAATTGTATATATAATATAAAATGTTTTTAGAAATGTAAAAATTCTCTCAAAATTCGGTCACGATGTGTCATTGGGCGCATCGTGGCCAACAAAGTGCAATCGGCACCCAAAACCAGTGTAATTCGCAAAAACATGGCTTCCATCTTTGAGGGAGAGAAAACACTCCCACCACAATGCAACTGGAGTTGCAATTCATGAAAACTTGTTTTCAAATCATGGAGCGATAGCGAGAATTCATGGCAAAGCCAATTCATTAAAACAAGCCTCCATCTTTGAGGGAGGTGGCATTGCACGAGCAATGACGGAAGGAGAAAGATAAGGATATCAATGCACTCCTTCCACAAACAAAAGAATTTTAATTCGGGTCATAGCCTTTTTGACTATGGCACTATGGTGAAAATATGAGAAACTCAAGGTTTACCCCAAGGACAACATTCGCAAAGAAAGTGATGAGCATCACCAGCAAGGTGATGATTTTTGGCATACTTCTTTCGCTTTTTTTATTCGCGTGCGTAGGCACAGACACGCTTGCAGAAATTGCGCATGCTGCACAACTTAGTGACTATACAGATTACACAAGTGGCATTCGTTATAGATACAATGCAACGGCAGTTGGCAGAAACTTTGACACGTTTGCAGAGACAACCACATTGATTTCTGGTGATAGTGATCCCGGTGGCAATAGCAATCTCACAAACGGATATATGCACAATGAGAAAGGTACAGACCACAAGGTAGGCTGGTATGTTACATTTACAGATAGCATGTATTGGGCAATTGACAATGGTTGCTTGACGGTTAAAACAAAAGTAAGACTTGAAGAACACTATAGCGAAAACGAAATTCGTGTTTCATTCCACCATTCAAGAGATGGCACGCAAATTGGAAGCACATATACATCTACCAACTCAACTGGTGGACCTGACTATGTGCACGTAAACGATGTTTCCATTGCAACTGGAAGCATGAGAAAGACTGGTGGCATCTATTCATTCTACACACAATTGTACCTCATAACACAAGACCCAACTTGGGGCTTGGGTGGCAAAGAGGCTAAGGCAGAATTTGTCTATGAAGGTGTACAAGTAAAATTGTCATCAGCTGACTCACTTGCTCCTTATGTTGGAAAAGAAGGCAACAACAAAATCAAGGTGTGGGATTACAACAGCAGTGGAACAGGCTCAGGCATTCGTTCTGTTGGCATAAAAGGTCCTGACGGAAAGGAAAATATCTATTATGCCCCTGCAAGTAGAAATACAAGCACAACAATTGCAAGCAACTCAACACCATCATCATTGATTGGCAGTGCATCATACACAAACAATACAAAAGATTTCTCATGTATCATCACAAAAGCAGGCACATACACAGTGACTGCTTACGACCATATCGGTCACGGAAAGAGTGAAACTGTCACATTTGATCCTTTCAATCTTCTTCTTGTTGACCCAACAAATGACATTACATACACAATTGAAGATGCAGTGACTGAATCTGGTGTGAATCTTGTCATTCCATCAAGACTTACCAAAGACGGCGATGTTTACAAAATCGACAACACCAATGGTTTGCTCCTTGCAGACGTAGTTGTCAATTCTGGCTATGGTATATCTGGTTATACAGCAGGCGAAAATGGCACAATTGTCACCAACGGACAACTTGCAACTTACAAGGCAAGTGTACTTGGAGATGTTACACTGACAGTCAATTGGAAATCGCTTTTCATGTTGACATACAACGACAACTTGGCAAGTTCAGGGGTTGTCAGAAGATATGCCGACAGGGACAATACGACCACTGCGGAAATTATCGGCAGCACGGATTACAGTGTGTTGACACAAAAAACCCCATCTGCATCGTGGAGTACGTTCATAAATCCAGGCTACTATTTGGCAGGTTGGTCAACAACATCCGGCACAAATAATACAGCAACTTTCAATGTCCAAGACACCTTTGACATTTCGTCATATACAAACAATGATGAAGTCACACTTTATGCAGTGTGGCAACCCATCTCATTCAATGTTGAATACGATGGAAACGGCAGTACTATCGGCTTGATGTTCTCGCAAATTGGACTCGACGTGACCAATATCGGCGACTATCAAGAAAACGGCTTTGACAAAAATGATAGTTTCTTTATGAATTGGCAACTGCCTGCAACTCAAACAAATGGTTTGGGTGCTTTCACCTTCAATGAAGGTGAGTATTTCACAGTTGACCAACTGAAACAAATCCTTTCAGCAAAGCAAGCCAACGTTACAGATGACACAGTTCAAACGTTGACACTTGTTGCCCAATGGGTGCAACTTGAGTTTGGTAGAAATGCAGGCGCACAAGGCAGCTGGGGAAGTATCACCAATCCTTATGTAATTAGAAGCAAAGCACATCTTGACAACCTTGCCAAACTTGTCAATGGAACAGAAGCATCAAAGGTCAATGATGGCAAAGTCGGCAGTTATGATGGCAGTCCCTATGCCAACTATTCAGATCCGGAGGCTGACGGGACAACCTATGCAAATGCATATTTCATTCTTGCAAATGACATTACTGCTGAAGCATTTACATCTATTATCGGCAGTGAATCCAAGGTCTTTGCAGGCGATTTCAACGGCAATGGAAAGACAATCAAACTGAACATTTCAAGCACCGGCAATTACATTGGATTGTTCGCATATATTGGCGCAGATGGAAGTGTTTATGATTTGACCGTTACAGGCTCAGTCAAAGGCGTTTTCAGAGTTGGTGGCATTGCTGGACACAGTGACGGCAAAGTGACAAATTGTACAAACACAGCAACCATCACGGGTGA
>JAZRGC010000075.1:0-8259 GCA_045643985.1 Clostridia bacterium | reverse complement strand
CAACTCCTTGGCTCACAGAACGACATGGCTACGATCCGACTTTTTCTTGAGAAGTGCCTCCTTCTTTTCGCCTACGGGGGCTGGCAAGTTGAGAAGGTCGTTGGTGACGTATCTTGAAAGTTTGCTCACGCCTTTGCCTGTGATAAACTTGACACCTTCCTTCTTGAATCGTGCATTTTGGGCAGGACTGTCAACTCCTTCCATCACAAGACCGATCTTGTTGGCTTTGCAGTGCTTGACAAGCATGCTCAAAATTTTCTTTTTGGGGGCTGTGCTGTCAAAGTAACTGGCTTCCAATCTCAAATAGTCAAATGTGAATCTTGCAAATACGTCAAGGGCATTGAACTCCTCGCCGAAGCCTGTGACACAGGTTTTGAAGCCCATACGGCGCAGACGGTCATATCTCTTTTTGCCTTCTGCATCGATACGCATCAATGTGGCACTATTGAATGATATGACAAGGGAGTCCTTTTTATAGCCATTGTCTTTCAGTGATGCGACCAAAACCTCAAATTCCGTTTCCTTTTCAAGAAAACGGGTGGTGATGGGCAAACTGTATGTGACTTTTTCGGGAATAAGAAAATTTTCGCGCATGACAAGATGATAGTTTTTCAACTCGTCAAGGGCGATAATGTTAAGTTCATTGATACGGACTGAATTTTCCGCTATGAAAAAATAATTGCAAACACTCATCCTGCCCAAGTAGCGATCGTTGAGAATTTGGAATGCATCCACAAACTCAACCTTCTTGGTCTTGGAATCAACGACTGCTCTATAGAAAAAATCTATGGGCTTGTAGTGTGTTCTTTTTGCATAAGTTGTTGAACTCATAATCCCCTTAATGCGCAGGTACGTGCCTGTGCAATAGTTTACATATATGCTTATGATAGCACAATAGGGATTGAAATGCAATATGAAAGTTGATTTTTCCACTCAAAATAAAAATTTTTTCAAGTTTTGTGGGGTTTTTGGGGCTTATTGACCTGTTTTTGGATGGATTTTAACGTGGCAAACACGGAGTTTCGACTGAAATTTTGACTGTTTTTTGTGGATTTCAATCAAAATAAGCTTGATTTTTGACCATATGTCCACATTTTTCCACTGTCCTGCCCCGTTTTCCTACTTAGGCAAAAAAACCACTCATTTCGAGTGGTTTAAGATAGTGCCGAAAATCGTAGGGGCATTTGACAGCGATTGAGCAAAGAAAAAGACCTCGCTTATTTACGAGGTCTTCATGGTGCCGAAAATCGGGGTCGAACCGATACGATGTTGCCATCGAGGGATTTTAAGTCCCTTGCGTCTGCCTATTCCGCCATTCCGGCTTGTTTAGTTTGGGTTTTATCTTGCAAGTGCGTGGAATTGAAGTTTGTTGGTGCAGGCGCTGGGATAACACTTCCCTTGCGCCATTTCAGCACGTGTTGTATTATAACACACTAAGTTCCGTTTGTAAAATATTTTTTGGATGCGCTGATTACATTCTAAGCCTAGTCGGTTTGGATAAAAAATTAAGCAACCCAATTGAGTTGCTTAATTTTTGGAGGCATCACCCAGACTTGAACTGGGGATGAGGATTTTGCAGACCCTTGCCTTACCACTTGGCTATGATGCCGTATTTTTTTTCTGGAGCGGGTCTCGTGGATGACTACGTAATCCACGGCTCGCTTATGGAGCGGGAGACGGGATTCGGACCCGCGACTTTCACCTTGGCAAGGTGACACTCTACCACTGAGTCACTCCCGCAGAATTGACTGCCTTAATACTATACCAAATGTTGCAGAATTTTGCAACAAGTTTTTGAAAGTTTATTTTTTTCTTTTGAAAAGGGTTTGAGCAAATTCCGTGAGCATATCACTGTTGCTCATTTTTTTTGCACATTCCTGTGCCGACATTGTTTCTTCAATTAACACTTTTTGGGCTTGTTCTCTGCCCACTGCTTTGACCACTGAATTGTCACCATCGTCAAGTAGGTCATCTGCGATTTGGAATGCCATGCCAATATGGTGTCCGTATTCTCCAATGGCTTTCACATCGTCTTCTTCTGCCCCCATATAGGTTGCGCCTGCTTCAAATGACGTTGCTATGAGTTGGGCAGTTTTTAGAGCATATACTGCCATATAGTCCTTGTCCCCATTGGCAAGGTCAAGGGCTTGACCTGCCACCATATTAAGTGCGCCCTTTGAAAGTATATGCGCCGACTTGGTGAAAAGTGTATCTTGTGGCTTTGACAAGGCAATCTCCATTGCTTTTGTCAAAAGTCCATCGCCAATGAGAATCCCATTTGCTTCGCCAAATTTTTTGTGGGTGGACAATTTGCTCCTGCGATAATCATCATCGTCCATTGCAGGCAAATCATCGTGGACAAGCGAATAGGAATGGATCATTTCCACCATAGTTGCAAGGCGAACAAGTCCGTCATATTTCTCCCCTATTGCCCTGCCTGTTGCAAGTGCGCCAAGATAGACACATATGGGACGGATGCGCTTGCCACCGTCTTTGGTTGCATAACTATATCCTTCCTGCAAAAGGTCTGTTGCTTGCACGCCAAAGACTTCCACTTGAGTTGTGGACAATTCCTTTTCGAGCATACACTCTACATCTTTTACAAACCCTTTTGCAAATTCAAACATCAGTCAATTGTGATTTCTTCAGTAAGGTTGTTGAGTTCATCAATGAGCAATGAAATCTTGCCCTTTTCTGCCTTCAATTCTTCCATGCAAATTTTTGAAAGACGAATGCCTTCTGCAAATGCCTTTGTGGCTTCATCAATTGCGATGTCGCTTTCAAGTTTGCGAACAAGTGATTCAAGTTCGCTCAATGCTGTTTCAAAATTTTTCATTTCTTCTTTCATTTTTCTTCTCCTACTTCAACTGCTGTCACGGTGCTTTCAAATGAGCCGTCTGCCCCTTGACCTTTGATGACATCTCCAACTTTCAAGCCACGGACTGTTGTCACCGATTTGTCTGCAACTGACAATGCAAAGTAACCTCTCTTTAATGTCTTCAATGGACTGAGATTGTCAAGGGAGTTCATTGCCTTTTCAAGACGAAAATCTGCTCGTACAATCTTGTCCTGTGTGAGATTGGATATTTTGCCAACAAGTGTCATAATCTTGTTTGCTCGATCGCTGTAAAAACTCTTTGCTCCGTGACCAAGTTTTTGAACTGCCAAGTTGACTCTCATAGATTTGCGCTCAACTTGCTTGGACACAAGTGCTGACATACGCAAGGACAATTCCTTCACTCTGCGCAGATTTTCATAGTAGTCATATGCCACAAGTTCACCTGCTGCAGTGGGTGTTGCTGCTCTTGCATCGGCAACAAAATCGCACAGAGAAAAATCCGTTTCGTGACCGACTGCCGATATGACAGGTGTCTTCATTGCATACACTGCTCTCACCAAAGTTTCATCGTAGAAAGGTGCAAGGTCTTCAAGTGAGCCACCACCTCTTGCAATGATAATTACGTCATATCCAAGTTTGTCAACCTTTGAAAGCACACTTGCAATTTCCTTGCCTGCTCCATCGCCTTGGACACGTACATCTCGCAACACAATGTCAAGGACAGGATTCTTTCTGCGAATGGTTGTCACTATATCACGAATGACTGCGCCCGTCCTAGAAGTGATGACAAGGACGTTTCTTGGATACTTTGGAATGGGCACTTTGTGCGCTTCATCAAATATGCCTTCCTTTGTAAGTTGCTCTTTGAGTTTTTCAAATTGCAGGAACAAAAGACCTTTGCCAACAGGTGTGATTGATGACACTTGAAGGGTGAGCCTACCACCTTTGATGTAGTAGTCAAGGCGACCTTTTAGTATTACACTCTCACCATCTTTTGGCATATAATCACGTGTGGCATTAAAGCGCACACAGGATATTTGGGCATTTTGATCCTTCAACGTAAAGTATGCATGAGGGCCAGAAAGTTTATAGCCTGAAATCTCGCCAAAAACTTCAAGGCCTTGAAATATTGGCGAGTCCATACATGCGTGAATTGTTGCATTTAATTCACTTACGGAAATGGCTTTTTGCAGAATTGATACTTTATCTTCCATTTTGACTATATTATCTTCGTTTTTTGCACTTACTATAGTTTTTTTTGAGATTTTTGATGTATTTTTGCTTGTTTTTGGGCAAAAAAAAACCTAATTAATAGGTTTTTATCATATTGGCAAGGACACCGTTGACGAATTTGCCTGATTTTTCAGTGCCATAGCGCTTTGCAAGGTCAACTGCTTCGTTTATGACGACCTTGCCGGGGGCATCGCCATTTTCAAGTTCATAGGTGGCAAGCATAAGGACGATGAGATCAGGGCGATAAAGTCTTTCGATGCGATAGTTTTCAAGACGAGCAGAAATCTTCTCTTTCAATGTGTCGATTGATGACAACACACCATAGTATGTGCGCTTGATATATTCCTTGTCATCTTCTGTGAAATCTTCTGCATACATCAAAAGTTCAATGCCTGCATCGTTGCTTTCATTCAAAAATGAGTGTTCAAACAAAAGTTTGAATACTGTTTCTCTTGCGATTTTTCTCATAGTATTTTATTGGGGTAAAATTTTCTTCACATGAATGTTGACTGAGTGGATGTGATATTTGGTTGAGCCTTCCACTTCTGCTTTGACTTTTTCTTGCACTGCTGCAACCACTGCAGGAATTGTGTATCCTGAATGGATGTCGATTGCAATGTCAATTGTCACTTTGTCGTTGGGCAAAAATGACACTGATGTGCCACTGCCAAACAACAACTTCTTGATGCCTTCATTTTGGTGAAGAAGAACACCTTCCACTCCCATTGTTGCATCTGTTGCCAATGATCTTATTACGTCCGAAAAAACGGACAATTGTTTTTTGTTATTATCTTTTGCCATGTGCTTATTATAACATACCACTTTTTTTATTGCAACAAAAATCTAAAGCCCATTACATTTCATTTGAACATAATGGGCTTTTCAATAGTTTTGTTACAATCAATCAGTTGTACGGAATGATTTTTACGTCTGTTGCACTGTACTCTGTTTCGTCTGTGATGATTGAAAGGATTTGAGTTGCTTCGTCAGCAGAGAGTTCGTCTGTGCCTACGACTACATTGACTCCATTGTCACTGATTGCAACAACTGCATCGTCAAATCCCTTTGCTTTTATCAATGCTTCAAGGGTCAACTCTTGCTCCATTCGCATCACAAGGGCAAGTTTTTGTTGCTCTGCAGATGCCTTGCTTTCTTCGCTTACATCAGCCGATGCAATGATTGAATCAAGATAGAGATATTCCGATTCTCGTGTGGATTCTCTATCACTGCGATATGATGCAAAAAAGGTTTCTGTGACGCCATCTGCATTGGCAGGTTGATCATTGTTGTTGGTGAGCAATTTGTCATTGAGTGCCCAATTGAGCACACCTGTTGCAACAAGCAAAACCACCATCACTGACAGGACTATTGCTTTTTTTGTTCTAGGTTTTATTTTCATAACTCCTCCTAAATCTTATTCCATTTGATATACTTCAACGATGCTTTTGTCAACACCCATTACGGTGGCAGTTGCATCCAAAAGTTTCAACATTACGGATATATTCTCTGCTCCTTCTGCAACGACAATGACGCCAGAGATTTCCTGCCCATTTCGTGTTATCATCGTCTTCACTTCCCCTGCGCCATCTATTTGGGATAAGGTTGTGGCAAGGCGAATTTCATCATCATTCATTTGGGTTGTTTGGGTGGAGTTGTTCACTCCTACACCAGAGTATATGATGAGCCCCACTGCAATTATGATTGCAACAATCATTATCTTGAGGTTTTTCACTCCACTGAGTTTTTTGAATATATGATGATTTTTCATCTTCTCCAAAAAACCTTGTTCCCTTTTGTCAACCACGTCCATACTCAACACTCACTTTCACTTTATCCCTTGATATTGACAAGGCTTTTGACACAATGTCCTTCACTATTGATATATGTGTATTCTCGTCTTTTTCATCTATGCTTGAAAGATAAATTTTTGCCATAACAATGTCAATTTCTCTCACACTTTCGCCTTTTACGACAATTTCCACCACCGAGTTTATGCCCTGCTCTCTTAATGCCTTTTCAATGTCGTCTTCAAGATTTGATGTGTATTGATTGGTGACATACATAACGTAATCACTGTCCACATCATAACTGACTCCATCAAAATTGAAATTATATTCGCCACCGAGCGTTTTGGGCAATGGGGATATGAGGGCAAATATGACAAGGAGTGAAAATGCGCCCTTAACATACTTGCTTGTTTGCCCGTCTGGGATGAGAATTTCAAGGAGCAACCCCAAAGATATTATGCCAACAACACCGAGAAGCCACTGACTCATATGAAATTTACCACTCCCACAATCAACATAATCAAGATATAAAACATAAAGGATACCCCTGCAAGTGCCGACACCAAAAGCCCACAATTGTCTGCAACCGATGACAGCATATTGGACACCCTGTCATCCCCCAAAGGCTCTGTGATTGCCGAGCACAAACGTATTGCAAAAATGAATGCAACAATCCTGAGCAACGGAAACAATACTGTTGCGCCAAGGACTATGACTGCAGTATAGCCAAAGGCATTTTTGACTATGAGCATTGATGCACTTACAAGGTCAAAGCCATCGGCAAGGTAGCCACCTAAAATAGGCACATAACTGGACAAGGCAAACTTGGCTGCACTATACCCTACTCTGTCAATGACGCCACCGGATATTCCACCTGCTGTCAAAAAAGTGCCATATAATCCAAACACTATGCCTATAAGCCAACTTGAAACCGACTTGAACATCTTGCTCATTTTGGTGAGTTTGACATTCTTTGACAAATTGCCAACCATTGCAAACACTACACAGGCTACAAATGCAGGAAGGATAACCTTGGATATGATTGCAATCACTCCCCCACCAAGGACTGCCATCATAGGTTGATAAGTGGCAACCCCTGTGGTTGCACCTAGGCTTGCAAGGAGTGTCAACAATACTGGGAAAACTCCTTCGGCAAATTGAGAAATCCCGTTGATTGCAGACACGGTGGTGGTCACAACACTCACAACACTTGTTGCAAGCACAACCACTATCACACCATAGCAGACAATGTGGACTATCTCGTTGGTGCTTGAATTGAGAAAGGGGGACGTCATGCCTGAAAGCATACTTTTGAGCATTGAAACTGTGAGGATTGTCACAAGTGCAGGCAAAAAACCAACAAAATATTTGCCTATGGACTTTAATATTGCCGATGCAAAGTTTTGAAATGCGTTGTCCGTCTTGCCTTCGGTCAAATCCTTGATGAATGTCTTCAAATCATCAAATGGCAAAAGGGATTGTTGCTCGGCGTCAAGGGTTTTTAAAAAATCTTCAAATACGTCAAGGTCAAGGGTGTTGATTGCATTTTGAGTGCTGTCTTTCAAGTCTTCCATGACTGTTTCTTCTGCATCAACACCATCTTCACTTGCCTCAGCAACTTGATTGCATGAAAATGAAAATATGACAAAAACCACAATTGCCACAATGAAAAATGCCACAATTTTTCCGTGGCAAAACTTGGTGTTTTTATGAAAATTTGCCTTCATATCAAATTCACCAAACTTTTGACTACGTCAATCAAGGTTGACACAATTGACAAACTCATTGCAAATATGGTCAGTTTGCCACCGAATTGCAGTTTTGATGCAATTGAGCCACAGCCTGCATCGTTGGCTATTGATGCTGAATACTCTGTGAGATAACCTATGCCAATGATTTTGAGCACTGCCGTGAAAACTCCATCATCAACCCCACTTTTTTTGACAATTTCATCAAAGGACAATATGACGTTTTGTAGAGTTGAAAGGAGTATTATCACAATGACCACTCCTGTTGCTATGGTGGCAAATACTGCAAACTCCGGCTTGGCTGTGCGCAACAATAGCACTACAACAACCCCTATCAATGCAATGGAAATTATCTTGAATATCATCAATAAATTGAAAGGAGATTTTTGATTGTGTCAAACAATCCACTGATCATATCAAGGACCAACACTATGACCACAATGAGCCCTGCAAGGGTTGCAAAAGTTGCCACGTCATCTCTATCACTTTTTTTGAGAATAACACTGACAATCGCTGTGAATATGCCAATGCCTGCAATTTTCAAAATTATGTCAACACCCATTTCTACCCCACTATCACCATCAATGCTATGCCCAAAAGGACAAATAATTTGAAAAACATATTGCCCTTTTTCTTTTCCTCTACTTCTGCC
>JAZRGC010000074.1:0-12023 GCA_045643985.1 Clostridia bacterium | reverse complement strand
GGCGAATTTGCTGAAATGAGTGAAAGCAAGGTCTATCCCAACGAACATCTTGAAAGAGCATGCACTCTTTATGCAATTGCAAAGGATGCAGACAGAAAGGCAAAAGACGGCATCACTCCTGCATTGAAAAACCTTGCAATCATTGATGAACTCAAAACTGTTGGCGACTTTTCAAAACTCTACAAGACATTGTCATTGAAGGGCATTCCTACACCTATCAATATTGGTGTTGAAACAGACATGAAAAACACCAAGCGTCATCTTGTTTACATTCAAGGCCCCGGCGTCATTCTTCCTGATGCATCATACTACAAGCCTGAAATGGCAGAACAAAAGGCACAAATCATTGGACTTTGGACAAACGTTGCAAAGATGATTATGGCACAAACAGGTCTTGCACCCGAAATCCAAGAAAAATACGTTGCAGACACCCTTGCATTTGACGAAATCCTTGGTGGACTTGTCAAGACACAAGAAGAATGGTCAAGATACACCGAAATGTACAATCCTATGGAAAGTGGCAAGATGGCAGAAATGGTTTCAACCATCGATTTTGGCGCAATCCTCACAGCCTTGTTTGGACACATTCCCGAAACAGTCATTGTCACCGAGCCTAGATTCTTTGAAGCATTTGCAACAGTGTTCAATGAAGAAAATCTTGAACTCTACAAGCACTGGGCATATGTCACAGGTCTTTTGAAGTCATGCTCATATTTGTCAGAAGAACTTCGTGATATGGGTGGCATGTATATGCGCGCACTCACTGGTGTTGCAAAAATGCAATCCATTGAAAAATTCAGTTACAACCTTGCATCAGGCACATATTCAGAACCTGTTGGCATTTACTATGGCGACAAGTACTTTGGACAAGAAGCAAAGAAGGACATCACCGAAATCGTCTATCAAATCATTGACACATACAAGACACGTATCAAGACAAGCGATATTCTTGGCGATGAAACCAAAGAAAAGGCAATCTTGAAACTTTCAAAAATGGGCGTCAAAATGGGTTATCCTGACAAAGTCAGAGATATCTTTGACAAACTTGTATTCAACCCCGAAGACTCACTCTTTGACATTATGCTCTCATTGAAGGCAATAAGAGAACTTGACAACTATGCAAAACTTGACGAGCCAACCGATCCCACAAAGTGGGCAATGCCCGGACATATGGTCAATGCATGTTATGATCCTATGGTCAATGACATCACATTCCCCGCAGCAATCCTTCAAGCACCTTTCTACTCATTGAAACAAACAAGAAGTGAAAACCTTGGTGGCATTGGCGCAGTCATCGGCCACGAAATCTCACACGCATTCGATTCAAATGGCGCAAAGTGTGACGAAAACGGCAACATCAATGACTGGTGGACAGAAGATGACTTCAAACGTTTTGACCAAAAGGTTGAAAAGATGGTGGAACAATTTGACGGCATCGAACTCCCTTGGGGTAAAGTCAACAGCAGATTTATCGTCAGCGAAAATATGGCAGACAATGGTGGCATGGCAGTTACAGTTGACATTATGACAAGAACTGAAGGCGCATCATTTGAAGAATATTTCAAGAACTGGGCAAGAGTATGGTGTGAAAAAGCAAAGCCCGAATATCTTACATTGCTCCTTTCAATTGACGTCCACGGCCCCTGTATGTTGAGAGCCAACATTCCCCCCAGAAACTTTAAAGAATGGTATGATACCTTTGGCGTCACAGAGAACGACAAGATGTTTATACCGGAAGATAAACGTCTCATTATTTGGTGATAAAGTGCCGATTGTGCAATTATCAAGAAAAAAGCGTATTAAAAAAACGAGCCGATTTGTCGGCTCGTTTTTGTTGTTTTGACATTTGTTGTCAGCATTCAAACATGCCTTTGACAACGTTTATGCATACATCACGCATTTTGTTGTAGTCAAGGTAGTGGTGGTCGTCAAAGATGCATTCGTGGGAAAAACTTTGCACTATGCCAATGGCAAGATGAATCTTTTCAGGAAGGGCATCAACGTCCACTCCAAGAGATGTCAATTTGTCGGCTATGGCTGATGTCATTTTGTCTTCTAGGTCCATAAACTTAACGTTGACTGCCTCATCGCTTGCGCTCATTGCATGGAGTGCTTCGTGGATGTTGGCATTGTGTTTGTGTATGTCTATGGTTGCATCAATGATTTCTGGGACAAATTTGTCAAAGTTGATTGGGGCAGTAAGGTTGTCAAAAAGTGCAAATATTGGTGCCATTGCCTTGTCGATGTAGATGTCAAGGACGTCAAGAAGTATGTCGCGTTTATCCTTGAAATATCCATAGACAATGCCTGTTGAAACACCTGCATATTTTGCGATTTCTGCCGTGTTGGTTGCATAATAGCCCACACGTGAAAACAGTTCATAGCCGGCTTCAATGATTTTTTTCTTTTTGGCAATTGACCTTTCTTGTTGCGGTGTCCTGACTTCGCTCATAGCACTCCCCAATATTGTTTTGATTGTCTATATCTTTATTTGATATATATTATATCCTATTTTCCTTGCTCATTCAAGAGAAAATCCAACAATTTACAAAGAATATGAAATTTATTTCAGTTTTGCTTGACAATGAACAACCTATTTCATATAATAAATGAGCAAAATATGAAACAAAGTTCACATTTTAGAAAAACAGTATGGAGAACAAAATGAAACAACTCAGTGATTTTACAATTGGTGAAAGAGGTGTTGTGAAGATGGTTGATGGCGACAGACGTATTCGCAGACGTCTTTTTGATATGGGTGTCACACCTGGGGCAGAAATTATGCTCAGAAAAAAAGCACCCCTTGGCGACCCTATTGAAGTGAGTCTTCGTGGCTATGAGTTGACACTCCGTAAAACTGAAGCAGAACTTGTGACTATGGAGAGAATAAGATGAAAAGGTTTGCTCTTGTAGGAAATCCAAATTGTGGAAAAACCACATTGTTCAATTCCTTGACGGGCTCAACTGCACACGTTGGCAACTGGCCCGGTGTCACCGTTGACAAGAAGGAAGGAATATACAAAAAATGTGCTGAGCCAATATCCATTGTGGATTTGCCCGGCATTTATTCATTGTCCCCATACACCTCAGAGGAGGTTATTTCACGTAATTTCATCCTTGATGAAAAGCCTGATTGTGTCATCAATATTGTTGATGTAACCAACCTTGAAAGAAACCTTTATCTCACCACTCAAATTATGGAAATCGATGTGCCAATTATTGTGGCACTGAATATGATTGACGAACTTGAGCGCAATGGCGATGTCCTTGACACTAAGAAACTTGAGGAAAAGATGGGTGTGCCTGTGGTGGCTATTTCTGCACTGAAAGAAACAGGTCTTGACGACCTTATGACACGTGCATATGAAACTAGCCTTAAAAAGCGCAAAGGCAAGACTGTCCTTGGCAACACACCACTTATGCACCTTATTGGTGACTGTCGCATTGCTCTTGAAGGTCAAGAAGTGGACAATGCGCTTTTTCACGCAGTAAAGTTGGTGGAACTTGATGAGTTGGAAGTTGAAGCACACCCCAATTCTGCCAAAATGGTGGAAGAATTCAAAAAGACATATAGTGATGACATATTTGGTGGTGACTTTGAAGCAGTCATTGCAGACAGCAGATATAAGCACATCACCAAGCACTATTCGGTGGCTCTCAAAAAGAATCCAAAGGCGCACAGCGAAGGCAACACACGTTCGGACAAGATTGACAAAGTGATGACACACAAAGTTTGGGGCATTCCAATCTTCTTGCTCATATTGTTTTCAATCTTCCATTTGACGTTCTCAGAAGATTTTCTGTTTATAGGACTTTTCCTTCCTGACAACTGGGTTGCCCTTGAAGGCACAGTTATGGAAGGCGTCTTTGGCGCAGGTGGCATCAATTCGCCCGGTGTTGTGATGTTCAACCTGCTAGACTTGGGCACATCATCGCTGACAGATGTCATATCAACGGCAATGACCAAGGGCAACGTGCCAGAATGGGCAATAGGTCTTTTGTGCGAAGGCATACTTGGTGGACTATTTGCAGTGCTCAGTTTCTTGCCACAAATCCTTTTGTTGTTCCTGTTCTTCTCAATTTTGGAAGACAGTGGATATATGGCACGTGTAGCATTCATTCTTGACCGTATATTTAGAAAATTCGGTTTGTCAGGCAGAGCATTTATGCCTATGATTATGGGCTTCGGTTGCTCAGTGCCTGCAATGATCAACACACGTACCCTTGCAGACGAAAATGAAAAGATTGCCACAATCCGTGTCATACCTTTCTTCAGTTGTGGAGCAAAACTGCCAATACTCACTGCAATCGCAGGTGGCATTGGTCTGTCATTTGGGCTTCCTCACACCGACCTTATCACATACGGCATGTACGTGGTGGGCATTGTGGTGGCAATATGCTCCGTGCTCTTGATGCGCTCAACAACAATGAAAGGGGATGTGCCTCCATTCATTATGGAGTTGCCCACATACCATGCACCTCAGTTCAAAAACTTGATGCTCCACTTGTGGGACAAAGCAAAGCACTTCATTGAGAAGGCATTCACAGTCATATTGTTGTCAACAATCGTCATTTGGTTTATATCCCACTTCTCATTTGATTGGAAATATCTTGACGACACAAGAATCAACGAGAGCATCCTTGCAGGCATCGGTATGCTCATCCAACCCTTGTTTACACCCCTTGGATTTGGTGCGCAACTTACAAGTTTCGGTTGGGTGTTTGCAGTGGCAGCAATCACAGGTCTTATTGCCAAGGAAAACGTCATTGCAACATTTGGCACATTGGCTGCTTGTATATCGGCAGGACTCATTGCAGCTGGCGAGGTTGAAGACGTTGAAGCAGTGGTCAATATGATCACAGCAACAGGCGTCACAGTGCCTGCACTCATATCATTCATTGTGTTCAATATGCTCACAATACCTTGCTTTGCAACAGTGGCAACTGCCAAGGCAGAACTGGGCAACAAAAAGAGATTTGCCCTTACAATCGCATTCTGGGTGGCAACGTCCTATATCGTGTCATCAATGTTCTATCTCATCGGTCAATGGTGGTGGACAGTGTTCATCTTCCTTGCAGTGTGGGCAGTGGTCATAACCCTCATAGCCCTAAACAACAAGGGCAAAATCAACTTCAAAAAACTTGGCGCAGGACTTTCTAAAAAGACCAAAAAAGCAAAATCAAAAAGCAGTTGTGGTGGTGGATGCTGTGGTTGCCCATATTCAAGTTCATGCTCAACCAAAACAGACGAAACCGACACAAACGACACTTTATAATTGCTATTTATAGTGATAAACTTATAGTTTAGAAATGTATAAAGCAATAAAGAGATAAATAATGCAGGTGCATATGTGTGCGCCTGCATTGTCTTTTTGGGCAGAAAAAAAATTGAAATTGTCATTTGTTTAAGGATTATTTAAGAGAGTGTATGGTAAAACATTGTCATAAAGTGTGAAGTAGGAGAAGGAAATGTATCTCAACATTCTCAAAAAAGATTTGAAAAACAGAAAGGCAACCAACATAATTTTGTTGGTGTTTGTCATACTTGCAACAATGTTTGTGGCATCAAGTGTCAACTGCATTTTGAGTGTCACAACAGCCCTTGATGACTATATGGAAATGGCAAACGTGCCTGACCTTACCATCATCACATTGAGAGATGAGATGCTTGTTGACATCAACGAGTTGTTGGATTCAACGGAAACTATCAAGAGTTATAAAATTCAAAAACTGTTGTATTTAGGACAAAACGATGTCCGTTTCAATGACGAAAAGGAAGGAAGAATTGAAGAAGGCTCAATCATCATTCACGGAGATGAAAATCTTACTGTAAATCTTTTCCTTGATGACAACAGCATTCTCAAAGAAGTCAAAGAAGGCGAGATATATCTCAATGGCACCTATGCAGAACAATACGGTCTTAAAAAAGGGGATAAAATTACCATTGACAAGTATGGCAGTTTTGAGTTTACCTTTGCAGGTTCGGTCAAGGATGCAATGTTTGGTTCAAGTGGGAACAGCATTTTTAGATGTATCGTAAATGAGAAGGATTTTGAAAAAATCTATGCAAATGACCTTGTAAACCAGCTTTGGAGCGGCAAGTTTATTTATGTTGAAACAGACAATCCACAATCTGTGATAGATGAAGTTTTTCCAAAAGCAGGCAATGCCTTCAATGCGGCGGTTGGAAGAGATGATGTCAAACTCTCATACGTATTTGATATGATAGTCACAGGCATCATCATTGTGGTCAGTGTGATACTCATTGCAGTTGCATTCATGGTGTTGCGATTCTCAATCTCATTCACATTGTCTGAAGAACTCCGTGAAATCGGTGTTATGAAGGCAATCGGTGTGTCAAACAACAGAATCCGTGGGCTATACATTGTCAAATATGTTGCCATGGCAGTTGTTGGAGCAATGGTTGGTTTTGGGCTCAGTTTCCCCTTTGGTGACTTTCTTATGAGCATATCATCAGAGTCAATCATTCTTGGTGGCACAAACCCTGCTTATTTAAATGTCGTTTGTTCAATTTTTGTTGTTGGAATAATAACACTTTTCTGCTATGGTTGCACACGCAAAGTCAACACTCTTGCACCTATTGATGCAATACGAAACGGACAAACAGGTGAGAGATTCAGGAAGAAAAGCATCATGAGTTTGTCAAAATCAAAGATGAATGCAACACCTTTTCTTGCACTCAATGACATTGTCAGCAGTCCAAAGAGATTTGTCACAGTCACGTTGACTTTCTTCTTGTGTATAACATTGATTTTGATGTTGTCAACCACTGTCAACACAATGAAGGATGGCAGTCTTGTAAAGTGTTTTGGCACAGTTGACGGACACATTGGCATAGCCGAGAATGACGCCATTGAGTTTTTATGTGAAGGTGGAAGGGAATTGTCAGAGGCAAGACTTGAAGAACTTGAAAAACTGCTTGAAGAAAAGGGAATGCCTGCTGACTGCTCAAAAGAATACATATTCACATTCCCATTGGAATTTGGTGAAGGGGAGAAGAAATCTCAATCCTATGGAAAGATTTGTTATCAAGGCCTTGGCACAACAATGGATGAATATGAATACACCAAAGGCACTGCACCTCAACACACAAACGAGATTGCAATCACCAAAAAACTTGCAAAGACTTTGGGGGCCGATATTGGTGACACAGTCACCGTAAAGACACTTAATGGTGACAAAAAGTATGTCATAACTGCCTTTATGCAAATTATGAACGGAAATGGAGAGTGCTTGCGTTTCCATACGGATGAGAATCTTAGCTTTGCAGAAGCCACCGGCAGTGTCATGGCAATAATTGTCAAATTCAAAGATAATCCATCTGCAAAAGAGATTGAAAGACGAGTGGAAATCATCAACGATTTGGGGCTTGATTATGCAGATGCAAAGTCCATGAAAGAATTTGCCACTGAAGCAATTGGTGTTGTTGACACTCTTGACACCGTGCAAAACTTCATCATTATAGTCACCATTGTTTTGGTTGCGATGTTGACAATTTTGCTTGAAATGTCTTTCGTCACAAAAGAGAAAAAAGAGATTGCACTTATGAAGGCAACAGGCATGACAAACGGAAAAATCTATGTCTATCATACATTGAGATTTGTGTTTGTCGGTGTGGTGGCAGTGTTGCTTGGTTGGATAATGGCGTTGCCTATGACACATTTGTGCATTGACCCTATATTCAAGATGATGGGCATGGAATTGGCAGTCAACTATAACATCAATCCATTGGAGATGTTCCTCATCTATCCTGCAATCGTTTTGGCAACAACAACCATCAGTGGATTTATTACATCACTTGTCACAAAAAATATCAAGCCCGCAGACACGGCAAACATTGAATAGAAAAGGAGAATAGACTATGAAAATACTTGAAGTCAAAGATCTCAGCAAATCATATATCGTCAACAAAAGACAAAACAACGTGCTCAAAAACGTCAACTTTTCAGTGGAAGAAGGTGAAATGATTGCAATCATGGGGCCTTCTGGCTCGGGCAAATCAACACTGCTTTACACTGTGTCTGGCATGGACAATATGACGGCAGGGGAAGTGCTGTTTTGTGGCAAGGAATTGTCAAAAATGAGTGACAAAGAACTTTCTGCAATGCGACTTGACAAAATGGGTTTTGTTTTCCAACAAATGCACATGCTCAAAAACCTCACAATCCTTGACAATATCATTCTTCCTGCAATGCAAGCAAAGAGCAAGGAAACAAAGCGAGAGGAAATTGTTGAGCGTGGCCATGGTCTTATGAGAAAACTTGACATAATAGACATAGCAGACAACGATATAAACGAGGTGTCAGGCGGACAACTGCAACGTGCTTGCATCTGCCGTAGCATAATCAACAATCCCAAAATCATTTTTGCTGACGAGCCTACTGGTGCACTCAACAAGCAATCTGCCGATGAGGTTATGGATGAACTTGTGAAACTCAACAATGAAGGCACAACGATTATGCTTGTGACACACGACACAAAAGTGGCATCAAAATGTTCAAGAATAATGTATATTGTTGACGGAAACATAAAAGGGGAATACAATTTAGGTAAGTGCGAAAGTGGTTCTCAAATGAGAGAACGTGAAAGAGCACTCAACAACTGGTTGCTTGAAATGGGTTGGTAATATGAAAGATATTCTGATTGTAGAAGACAACATAACACTTGCAAGTTTGCTCAAAGATTTCCTTGAAAAGGAAAACTATTCAGTTGATATTGCTTCCTCTGGTGAGGAGGCTTTATCGCTTTTTGCTCTTCACGGGGCAAGATTGGTTGTCCTTGACATTATGCTCCCCGGCATTGACGGATTTGCAGTGTGTAGAAAACTCCGTGAAAAAACCGACGTGCCAATTTTGGTTGTCAGTGCAAGAGTGGGCAAGGAAGACAAATTGAAAGGGCTCAATCTTGGGGCAGATGACTATATTGAAAAGCCCTATGACATTGACATAATGATTGCCAAAATTCAAGGCATATTCAAGAGGAAATATTCCCGTGATGAAATTGTGTCCGGGGATATCATCGTCAACAAAGCAAGCAGGACTGTCACGAAAAACGGAGCGCCAATTGAAATGACTGCCAAGGAATTTGACTTGCTGTCAATATTTGTCGAAAACCCCGGCAAGACTTTGACAAAGGAATATCTCTTTGGCGAAATTTGGGGCGGATATAGTGACTCGGAGCAACAAACACTCACTGTGCACATCAGGTGGCTTCGTCAAAAGATTGAGGAGGACACAACAAAACCACAAAGAATACAAACCGTATGGGGAGTAGGATACAAGTATGAAATCATTCAATAAAATTTTCATCAGTGTGATTGCTGTTGTTTTGGTGATATTTGCCCTTGCAAACGTCATCATTTTGACACAAGAAAATGATGAAGGAAGACCCTATCTTGTGGAAGTGTCAAGGCTTCAAATCAAGATAGAAAATGGCACGTATTCTAGTGAGGATTTGAAGGACTTGAAATACGTGACAAATGTGACAAGTGAGGGTGAAAATTTCTATACACCATCAAGCGATTATGTGGTCAGAGAAATTGACGGAAAATTGTATCGATTTGACTACACAACCGAAGGCAGTGACGTGTTGATTTATCCCATTGTAGTCACAAATATCGCCTTTGCTTTGACGTTGATTTTGTTTGTTGCAATGATGCTTTATGCAAGAGCAAAAATCATACTCCCATTTGAAAAATTGAAGAATGTGCCCTATGAACTTTCAAGGGGCAATCTCACGTCTCCAATTGAGGAAACCAAGAGCAAATATTTTGGTGGATTTGTGTGGGGTGTCAATGTGTTGAGAGAGAATCTGGAACAACAAAAAGACAGAGAACTTCAATTGCAAAAAGACAAGAAAACGCTGTTGATTGCACTATCTCACGACCTTAAAACCCCTCTTTCGGAAATTAAACTATATTCTCAAGCGCTTTCAAAGGAACTTTATGCCGACAAGGAAAAGCAAATTGAAATTGCAAATCGCATCAATGAAAAGACAGATGAAATTGAAAGTTATGTATCTCAAATCATCACTGCATCAAGGGAAGATTTTTTGAGTTTTGATGTGAGTGTTGGCGAGTTTTATCTCAATGAGTTGGTGGACAAAATCGTTGCAAGTTACTCTGAAAAACTTGCTCTTGTCAAGACGGATTTCTCTTTTGGCGAATATGGCAATTGTCTGCTGAAAGGCGATCTTGACAGAAGCGTGGAAGTGATACAAAATCTCATGGAAAATGCCATCAAGTATGGCGATGGCAGACATATTGCAATGTCCTTTGGCACAGAGGAAGATTGTGTCCTTGTGAGTGTTGTAAACAGTGGATGTACACTCCCTGAAAATGAGATAAATCATATCTTTGAAAGTTTCTTCAGAGGCTCTAATTCGGACAAACGAAAAGGCAGTGGTTTAGGGCTTTACATAGCAAGACAACTTATGCTAAAAATGGATGGCGAAGTCTTTGCAAAACTCATGGGCGAAGAAATCACCGTTACAGCAGTTTTTAGAAAGGCGTAACAAAGTTTATCAAAAAAACGGATTGCAATATGCAGTCCGTTTTTTTTTGTTGTGTATTTGTTGGATTGAGTTGTGCTTGTAGGGGTTTATTTCAGTTGTGGATTGATGTGAATAGGGTTGTGAGATGAGAGTGCATTTCGCCTTCGTTGAGTTTATCGCTGTTGTCAAGATACCATATGCACAAGTCGATGAGTGCTCCTGCATACGCCACGGATGTGAGAGCGATTGGCACGTCGTCTGGGAAGGTGGTGTGATATTTTTGCAGTTGTCGGCGCACCGTTCTTGCCAATGAATCCTTTATGGTGCTGATAACTTTTTCATTGCGATTGTGGTCAAGGAGTTTGATGATTGTGCCTTTGTGATCCTTGACAAAATTGAAGGTTGCATAGGCTATTTCAAGGATTGTATCCTTTGTGTTGTCTGCGGTGAAGTTTTCATTGAGAGATGCAAAAATCTCGTCTTTCAACTCCTCAAGGGCAAATGACAAAAGGTGATATTTGTCTTCAAAGTGGGCATAGAAAGTGGCACGATTTACGATTGCTTCCTTGCATATGTCTATGACGCTGATTTTGTCAATGGGCATTGTCTGCATCATTTGTATTATGGTTGATGACAAGTGCTTTCGTGTGCGCACTATGCGCATATCTTCCTTATATTTCATATTTTCACCCCCATGGCTTCATACAACCATTTTGACACAGAAATTGTATTCTGTCAAGATAACCGACACTTGTATTATTATCTTTTGCAAAAATTTCAATTTGGGCGCAAATTTTGGCGCATAGAGCAAAAATGTGGCTTTTATTACAATATCAAAACAGGCTGTGTAAAATATGTTGAAAAATCAGTTGTGTTTTGCTATAATCAATAATATAGAAATAGAAATTATTTCTAAAACCTACATCAAGAAGGTGTATTATGAAAAAAATTATCAGCATATTACTTTTGGTCGCACTTATGTCAGTCCTTGCCATTTCGGCAGTGGCATGCGCTCCAAGAGAAATCACAGGCGCAATAACCAACGAAAAGGCAACTCAGTTGCTCTTTGGATACGATCAAGCATTTGCATTGATGGATAAGGCGGCAAACTTCAAGGTGGAATATACTGCAACAAGCCCCAATGGCAAAACTGCAGGCACTGCAAGCCTTGTCCTTGATGAAACCAATGGCGAGAACTTTGTGTCAGTCTATGCAAATTCAACCTACAAAGAGGGCGTAGAAGTGAGCAATAGCACATCATTTATGTTCTACACTTGGGCTGAAAACAGAAAGGGCGAACTTGAAAAAGCTCTTGTCAATGCAACATCATTCACCGGCGAAGAAGTCATTGAGCCCCATTGGACTGAATATAGTCAATTTGAACTTGACTCAGATGACAATGCCTCACTCAAACAACAACACAACAGTCTTATTGCCAACTGTGGCGCACACACTGGCACAAGATATATTCGTGAAGAAATCTACAACCAAAACAAGGACGTTTTTGACAC
>JAZRGC010000073.1:0-8167 GCA_045643985.1 Clostridia bacterium | reverse complement strand
AGTCAGTTAACTAGCATAGGTGAAGAAGCCTTCTATAATTGGGATAGTTTGACAAGTATAGTCATTCCATATAGTGTGGCCACCATTGGCAGATCGGCTTTCGAAGACTGTGATAGTTTGACAAGTATAGTTATTCCAGATAGCGTGACCATTGTTGGCAAAGGAGCATTCTATTGGTGCGATAGTTTGACAAGTGTAACCTTTGGTGAAAGCAGTCAGTTAACTAGCATAGGTGAAGAAGCCTTCTATAATTGCGATAGTTTGACAAGTGTGACTTTTGGTGAAAGCAGTCAGTTAACTAGCATAGGTAAAGAAGCCTTCTATAATTGCAATAGTTTGACAAGCATAGTCATTCCAGATAGTGTGGCCACCATTGGCGATAGTGCTTTCTACTCGTGTGATAGTTTAGCAAGAGTTACCTTTGGTGAAAGCAGTCAGTTGACAACCATTAATTATTGTGTCTTCTATGGTTGCGAAAGCTTGAAAAGCATCTATATCCCAGATAATGTGACAACTATTGGGGAAGATGCTTTCCGCTCGTGTGACGGTTTGGCAGGAGTTATCTTTGGTGAAAATAGTCAACTAAACACCATAGGTGTTTATGCGTTCGATTCTTGTACCGGCTTGAAAAATATTATCATTCCCGACAATGTGAAAATTATCGGTGAATGTGCCTTCAATAATTGCTACAGATTGACAAGCATAGTTATACCTGATGGCGTGACTACCATTGGTAATGGTGCATTCGGTTCTTGTAGTGATTTGACAAGTATTGTTATCCCTGACAGCGTGACCACCATTGGCAAATCGGCTTTCATGTATTGTACCAGTTTGACAAGTATTGTTATCCCTGACAGTGTGACCAGCATTGGCGATTATGTCTTCGATTGCTGCTATAGTTTGACAAGCATCACTGTTGGTGAAGACAATGCCAATTACAAATCAATAGATGGCAATCTTTACAGTAAGGATGGAAAAACTCTAATTAAGTATGCAATAGGCAAGTCAAACACAGCATTTGAAATACCCGATGGCGTGGCTACCATTGGCGCTTATGCCTTCGAAGAATGCAACAGTTTGACAAGCATCATTATTCCTGATAGTGTAACAACAATTGGTAATGGTGCATTCGTTTCTTGTACCGGTTTGACAAGTATTGTTATTCCTGACAGTGTGGCTACCATCGGCGAACAATCATTCTATATGTGCGACAGTTTGACGAGCATCACTGTTGATGAAGACAATGCCAACTATAAATCCATAGACGGCAATCTTTATAGCGAGGATGGCACAATTCTTATTCAGTATGCAACAGGCAAGTCAAACACAACCTTTGAAATCCCCGCAGGTGTGACCACAATTGATTGTCGTGCCTTCTTTGGATGCACTAATTTGACAAGCATAGTCATTCCTGACAGTGTGACCAGCATTGGCAATGAGGCATTCTTTGGTTGTGGTAATCTGACTAGTGTGATATTCGGCGACAATTGCCAGTTGAACACAATTAGTGATTCTGCCTTTGCTTATTGCCATAAGTTGATAAGTATTGTTATCCCTGACGGCGTGACCATCATTGGCAATGAGGCATTCGAGCTCTGCGACGATTTGACAAGTATAGTCATCCCTGATAGCATAACCACCATTGGCGAAGGTGCATTCGAGTATTGCTATAATTTAACCGATGTATATTTCACGGGCACAGAACAACAATGGAATTCAATTGATATAGGCGACTACAACAATGGAGCCCTGATATATGCAACAATCCACTACAACTATGTAGAAGAATAATCAAACATCTCCAACAAATAAAAAAAGGACTGCTTTGCAGTCCTTTTTCTTTTGCCAAAATTTCAAAATTCCACCATAACAACACAATGTAGGGTGTGGCGTCCCCGACACACCAAAAACCTTCCACCGACGAGTAAGGTGGCTAGCAAAAGCCCTTATTTTACGGGAACACAGTTTCCATATCGCGCGCTTGCGACATTTCACTTTTTATAGTGACATCTCTGTGCTTCAAAATTTTCCCATTTGTCATATTGTCAAAAACCTTTGCATACTATTGAACAACGAAAAATGGAGGAAATCTATGGACAAATTTGACCTTTACCGTGACATAGCAACCCGAACAGGGGGAGAAGTGTATGTTGGAGTTGTCGGTCCGGTGAGGACGGGCAAATCCACCTTTATCAAGGAATTTATGAGCAAAATTGCTCTTGACGGCATCGAAAACCCCGATGCAAGGCAACGTGCAGTGGACGAATTGCCTCAATCTGCCGATGGCAAGACCATTATGACCACTCAACCGAAATTTGTACCCAATGAAGCAGTCAAAGTCTGTCTTGGGGACAATATCAACGTCAAACTGCGCCTTGTGGATTGTGTTGGTTATATGGTTGATGGTGCGCTTGGTGGTGTCGAAGGCGGCAGAGAACGTATGGTGCGCACTCCTTGGAGTGATGATGAAATGCCATTTTCAAAAGCAGCAGAGATTGGCACAGACAAAGTCATCCGTGACCATAGCACAATAGGCGTTGTTGTCACCACAGACGGCAGTTTCACTGACATCACAAGGGATGAGTATCAATCAGCAGAAGAAAAAGTTGTTGCCGAGATGAAAAAGACAGGCAAACCTTTTGCGATTTTGCTTAATGTAAAAGACACAGAAAGCAAGGCAGTTGAAGCATTGAAAGATAGCCTAGAAAGCAAGTACAATGCCCCTGTCATCATCACAAATGCTCTCAAAATTGACGAGGACGAAATTGCCAATATTATGGAAAGCATACTCCTTGAATTTGACGCCAAAATTGTTGATTTTGCCTTGCCAAAATGGGTGCAAGCACTGAGCAGTGACAACATTGTTGTCAAGGAACTCATAGACATCGCCAAAAAGTATGGCGAAACCCTTTGCAAAATGAAGGATTATCAAAGGCTTGATGAGTTCTTTGAAGGGGCAGAATATTGGGATATTCCCACTGCCGTCAACCTTGATGCAGGCACAGGCAGAATATCGGTCAATGTTGCACCAAAACAAGGTGTATTTGTCAAAGTGCTCAACAGCGAATGTGGGCTTGAAATTGAAGACGACTTCGAGTTGTATCTCACCATCAACCAAATGGCAAAGTCAAGAGAGAAGACATCTCACATTTTGGAAGCCCTTGAACAAGTTGAAAGCGTTGGCTATGGCATTGTCGTGCCCGACAAAGGGGATATGCAGTTGAAAGAGCCTGAAATCATCCGTCAAGGTCAACAATACGGTGTCAAACTATCGGCATCTGCGCCTGCACTGCACATCATGAAGATAGACGTAGAAACCGAAGTCAGCCCCATTGTCGGCACAGAGCAACAAAGCGAAGAACTCATCAGTGGTATGCTTGCCGACTTTGATGACAACAAACAGGCAATATGGGATACAAACATATTTGGCAGATCCTTGTCATCCCTTGTCCAAGACGGCATCAACAACAAACTCATTTCAGTGCCCGCCGATGCCCAAGCCAAACTGCGCAAAACCATGGGCAGAATAATCAACGAAGGCAAAGGTGGCGTCATCTGCATCCTTCTATAAGTGTATGATTTAAAAGTCTAATCACAACAAAAATTAAACTTTATTTATATTGTAACCACCGTTTGCAAAAGAGAAAACAAAAAGCCACGCGCCAAGCGTGGCTAGTTTTTGTGCTGAAATGGAAGATTTTGAAGTTTTTTATAAAAACACATATCGTGTACAATAAAAAAATGCAAATCAATACTCAAAAACGGTCAAAATAGCCAAAAATAGGGCGTTTTAGGGGTAAAACAACCGATTTTAAGCAAAAATAATAGGTTGCTGAGATTATCCTCCAACCTATAATTTTCAATATTTTTGGATTAAAAAACACAAAACGTGTTCGGTTTTAACCGATAAAAACACGATAAGTGTTCAGTTTACAAATCGTCAACATCCTGTTCTGGGTCCATAAAGTCCTCATCAATATAGCCAAAGTAGGGTGTGCCTGTCCAACTGCCATTTGGATCATACAAGTAGTTTTGCATATTAGGTCCCATATTGCCATCGGCAAGAGCAGACATGCCTTTTGATTTTACGTTGAATTGCTTATTATGTTTTTTCATAACTACCTCCCACAGTAGTATGTGCCATATCAAAGAAAATACTCCAAAATAAATTTTCAATTTTTTTTCATCACTTTATGTCAAATCGTTGACAACTTGCAATTCATATGATAATATTTTCAAGCATTGTAAAATGCATTTCGATAGAGAAGGCAACAATGCGGGTGTAGCTCAATGGTAGAGCCCCAGCCTTCCAAGCTGGTTGCGTGGGTCCGATTCCCATCACCCGCTCCAAACATGAGTCTGTAGCTCAGCAGGATAGAGCAACGGCCTTCTAAGCCGTGTGTCGGGGGTTCGAATCCCTCCAGGCTCGCCATAATGCGAGAATGGGGAGAATATCCCCATCTTGCACGAAAATGATGGTGGATATAGCCCAGTTGGTTAGAGCGCCAGGTTGTGGCCCTGGAGGCCGTGGGTTCGAGTCCCACTATTCACCCCACATCGAAACAACACAACACATAAATAGGGGTATCGCCAAGCGGTAAGGCAACGGATTTTGATTCCGTCATTCGTTGGTTCAAATCCAGCTACCCCTGCCAAGCAACACTGAGAGCAATCTTGGTGTTGAATGACTCACTAGCTCAGCCGGTAGAGCACCGCACTTTTAATGCGATGGTCCGGAGTTCGAATCTCCGGTGGGTCACCAAGAAAAAGCACGATGAATGTCGTGCTTTTTTTTGTGTGTTGTTGGCATTTATATGCCTGCAACACACAAAAACACACAACGTTGTTGTGTGGCTTGGTGACCAAACGGAGATGAGAACGTAGTTCGTTGTTGGCTATGCCAACTCCGCGTAACGAATTGTCTGTATGAGTTTTTAGTGATAAACCCTGCTTTGCCTATAACAAGCCCAACCCCCAACTCGCGTATCTCCGAGTGGGGTCACATTTTAGAACATAAATTGGTTTTGCTGGGCGCATAGTTTATATATTGCTTTCTTGGTGGGTTTGTGGTATTATGTTGAGGAAAACAAATATTGGAGCAGACAATGGACAATTGCAACACATTGGTCAATCGCCCACAGAGAAACTTGTGGATCGACATATTTAGGATATTATTGAGTTTGCTTGTGGTAGGATTGCACACAGTTGGCACAGGCACTCCCTTGACACAAGTGTATCGTTTTGCCGTGCCTGCATTTTTCATCATCAGTGGTTTCTATGCCTTTTGTCCCGATGAAAGCAAGAGCGTAGAGAAGGCGAAAAGGTTCATCAAGAGCACCGTGCAATACTTTGCCATAGGCTTTGTGATTTACACCATTTTGATAGTTATAAGGACAGCCGTAGTTGGCGATGACGTGGGCAGTTTCCTTGACAAATTCATCCGTGAAATTGAGTACAATCGCACCCTTGTCAATTTCTTCATCACCAACGTGGCAATGGGTCGTTTTGATGGCTATTTATGGTTTTTGCGCGCCCTTATCACAATCAGCATAATCCATTATTTTCTTGTAAAATACAAGAAAACCAAATGGTATGCAGTCATTGTCCCCGTTGCACTTGTCATATATTTTGTGGTTGGCAACTATTTGAAATTGTTCACCGATTTCCAACTGCAAAATCGCTATACAAGAAATGCAATATTCTTTGGTTTGCCCCTGTTTGGATTGGGATATTTGCTCGCCCAAATCAACTTGAATGAGAAGCCTTGGCACAAGTGGTTATATCTCGTTTTCGGCATAGGATTTTGTTTTGTCCAAATGGCAGAATCCTTGCTTGTGGTTGGAGAGTGCTATATATCCTCAATCATCTCAGCAGTATGCTTGTTCAAATTCTTCGCATCACTCAAAGCACCCAAGGCAGACTGGTTTTACAAATACATTGGCAAAAACGTGTTTTTCTACATCTATGTCATCCACTTGCCCTTGATTTATATGTTCAATGAAATCTTGACATCTCCTGTTGCGCTGTGGTTTACAGTGTTCTTTGCAAGCCTTGCCCTATATTTTGTTGGATTCTACACCAATATGGGCATCAAAGCTCTGGCAAGAAAAGTGAAAGAGAACAAAAGCGCAAAAGAAGTTGCAGTCGCAGATGAATGATGACGAAAACTCAAAATACACATTTGAAAGAGAGATGCCATCTCTCTTTTATTTTTGCAGAAAGACAAATTGTTGATTTCTCGGTGGGTTTATGATATGATTTTGTCAATCTACAAAAGGTGGTTTCTATGGACAAATTTCATTTGCTTGTTGGACGAACAATACTAGAGTGTCAACGGATTGAAAATGACATCAAATGGATATATGCAGGCATGCTCAAAGGCGATTTTGCGCGCAATAAGTATGACATCAACAATTTGACCCTAGGCACAGTCCTGACCGACCTTGAAGAACTCGACAACAGCGATGGCAATCCCTATTTGACACAAGATGAGTATCAACTGCTTAGGGAAATCACAAGAGTGCGCAATTGGCTTGTCCACAGAGCATACTCAGACTTTATGTATTCCACAGATGATGAGTGGGCACGGAACTACAACCGAAGCCTCAAAAAACTGACAGATTTCAACAGAAGGATAGAGCAACTTGGCAACCAAGTTGAAAGAGTAAGACTAGACGTCCTGAAACACTACGGCAGAATATAACCAACACCAACAAAATAAAAGAGAGTCCAGTCGGCTCTTTTTTTGTTGAATTGGACTGTGATGATTTGGTGTTGCGCAACCAAACTTAACATAGGAAATGGCAAAATTTAAAGGCAGTTTTCAATTGTAAAAAAATGCGCTCAAAACGGCAATCCTCCTTGAAAAAATACAAGTTTTATGCTAAAATCTTAAAAAAGCAACTGCTAGTTGACAAAATGAAATGTAAAGTAGGTGGAGTTGAAATGCCTGTTGCATATATAATGTAGGCACAAAGTTGATCAACCCATTTTATTCCAACAAGGAGAAAATTCAAAATGACTTTACAAGATAAGATAAGCAAATTACGTAAGAAAAACGGATGGTCGCAAGAAGACCTTGCCGACAAACTTTATGTCACAAGGCAAGCCGTGTCCAAGTGGGAAAGTGGACAAAGCCTTCCTGACGTTGAAAAGATAGTGCATATGTCAAAACTTTTTGGTGTCACCACAGACTATCTCTTAAATGAAGAAATAGAAGCAGAAGATGTCATAGAAGAAAGTGTGGCAAATGACAACAAAATCCTTGAACAAGATGATGTTGATGCATATCTCAGGACCGAAAAAACAAAATCTATATATTATGCAATAAGTGTATGCCTCATGCTCTTTTCGCCTGTCATATATATGATATTGAAACTTGTTTCGGTTGAGAATTATGCCCTTATCGGTGGTATTGTGGCAGCAGTGTTGTTGGCACTTGGCATTTCGATATATTTTATTGCAGATGCACGGGGCAATGAATATAAGTATATCAACAAAGGCGCAAAGTTCACTTTGGGCTATGGTGTCAATGACTATGTGACTGAAATGCATAAGTCTTATCAGAAAATTATCTCACGCCAATCATTTGTCTTGATTTTGATTTGTATTCTAGATGCACTGGTGCTTACATTGTTCACTTTCCTATACAAAGTAGACAGTATGATAACAAGCATAGCAACGATTGTCACTTTTGTGTTACTATCAGCGGCAGGCCCTGTTGCAGTGGTGTTTTATTCAAAAGGAATTTCTATGAGACGTCTGCTCAAACAAGGAGACTATGCACCTGAAAATCTTGCCAGAACGAAAATAATTGGCATTGCTGGAAGCATTTTGTCGGTGTGTGCTCTTACAGGTTGTAGTATCTATGGCTATATTACTGAAGATTGGGGAAGATCAATAGCGATATTTGTCGGTGGTGGTCTTGTGTTGTGGGTGATAATCGAAAAGATCATTAGATTCAATTTTGAACAGAAAAAGAATAAAATAAGCGACAATAAAGAATTAGAACAAAAATAAGTTTAAATGGTGGAAATGTATGTATAAAGTTCGTATTTGTGCAGTAAGACAGACGGAATACAAGGATTTGCAGGAGCAGTTTGAAAACCAAATTGAGCACCCTTGCGACATAAAAGTAGGCGACACTTTTGTGTCCGTTGACGGCAAA
>JAZRGC010000072.1:0-5417 GCA_045643985.1 Clostridia bacterium | reverse complement strand
GTTTAGGTTGTCGTTAAGTCCCGATTCGGGTTGCACGCACAAAGGCGCGGAAACCCTAGTCAATTCTAGGGCTTTCGCAAGTACCTTTTCAAAAGCATCTTTAATGAATTTTATCGCAACTTCAGTTTCTATAAGACTGAGCGCAGATTTGTATTGCATAAGGTTGCTCCTTATATAATCGTTCCTTCGTAAAGGGGGTATTTTTCAATGAGCGCTTTTACGCCTTGGCGTACTCTGTCAAACGCTTCTTCTTTGTTGTTGATAATATCGGTAATGAGTTCTGCAATCTTTTCGCAGTCTTGTTCGTTAAAGCCACGACTAGTAACGCTAGGCGTACCGATACGAACACCGCTTGTGATAAACGGACTCTTTTTGTCGAAAGGTATTGCGTTCTTGTTTACGGTAATGTTTACTTCGTCGAGCATCTTTTCTAAGTCCTTACCCGTAATGTCCTTATCAGAAAGATCTAAAAGCATAAGGTGGTTGTCCGTTCCGCCCGAAACGAGTTTTACGCCGAGTGACAAGAACTTTTCGCTCATAGCCTTTGCGTTCTTAACAATTTGTTGTTGATATTTTTTAAATTCGGGTTTAAGTGCTTCGCCGAAAGCAGCGGCTTTTGCAGCGATAATGTGCATTAAAGGACCGCCCTGAGTTCCGGGGAACACTGCCTTATCAATGATTTTAGCGTACTGTTCTTTGCATAAAATCATACCGCCTCTAGGTCCACGCAAGGTTTTATGAGTGGTGGTGGTTACGAAATCTGCATAAGGTACGGGGCTGGGGTGAAGTCCGGTTGCTACAAGACCTGCAATGTGTGCAATGTCAACAAGAAGGTATGCACCAACTTCATCTGCGATTTCTCTAAACTTTTTGAAATCGATGACTCTTGGATATGCACTTGCTCCTGCGACAATCATCTTTGGCTTGCATTCAAGGGCAAGACGACGTACTTCGTCATAGTCAATGAGTCCTGTTTCTGGATCGACACCATAACTGACTGAATTGAAGAACTTTCCATTGCCACTGAGATTGACCTTTGAGCCGTGTGTGAGATGTCCACCTGCATCAAGTCCCATACCAAGGATTGTATCGCCACCTTGAAGCACTGCATAGTATACTCCAAAGTTTGCATTGCAACCACAATGTGGTTGAACGTTGGCAAATTTGACACCGAAAAGTTGTTTTGCACGTTCTATTGCAAGATTTTCTGCAACGTCAACGTGTTGGCATCCACCATAATATCTCTTTGAGGGATAACCTTCTGCATATTTGTTTGTGTGAAAACTGCCTGCTGCAGCAAGGACTGCAGGAGAAACGATATTTTCACTTGCGATGAGTTCGATGTTATGTTTTTGTCTGTTGAGTTCATCAACCATTGAACTATAAAGTTCAGGGTCAACCATTTTGATAATTGAAAGGTCTACCATATTACACCCCCAAAGTGAATTTGATTACAGAACGTTGTTGATTGCGTCTGCAAGTTGTGTCTTTTGTCTAAATCCCACGTGTTTGTCAACCATTTCACCATCTTTGAATATGAGCACTGTGGGTATGCTCATAATGCCAAATCTCATTGCGAGAGATTCGTTTTCATCAACGTCAACTTTGCCTATTATGGCTTTGCCATCAAATTCGTTGGCAAGTTCTTCAATGACAGGAGCAAGCATCTTGCAAGGTCCACACCATGTTGCCCAAAAGTCAACTGCGACCACAGAATTTTCGCTCAAAACTCTGTCAAAATTATCTTCGGTTAAAGTCACATATTTTGCATTTTCGCTCATAATATTTCTCCTTCAACTGTTTTTCATTCATAAAATCCCGACAAAACTTCTTTCATTTTGGGGACAAGTCTTTTTGATTTTCGTATGACACAAAAATCAATGGGCAGTGCCACTGCAAGTCCTAGAATAAGGCCTGCCACTGCCAATATGCCTTGTGCCAATGGAGATAGTATGCTTCCAACAAACACTCCAACTGCCACAAAGACGATAGGCACAAGATAAATAAGTGCAGTCATCAAATTCAATGCTTTGTTGCCCATATCCACAGATACATAGTCGCCAACGTTGACACCAAGGGTATTTTCAACCTGAATCTCAACTTTGGTGCAATCATTGCTCACTTTGCAACGTCCACATTTGTCACATTCGCCACGTCTTTTGAATGATACTGTGGCAATGTTATCGTTGGTTTTGATGACTTCGCCCTTTTCAATCATAGATTGCCTTTTTTAAGGTCGGCAAGGGAAATTTGCTTTGAGTCCCCTTCCTTCATATTCTTCATAGTTGCAATACCTTGATCAAGTTCATCATCGCCAATGATTGCAACATAGTGTGCATTGATTTTGTCAGCATATTTCATTTGTGCTTTAAGGCTACGTCCCATAAGGTCGGTTTCTGCGCTAAGCCCTGACGCTCTCAAATGTTGACAAATTGCTTGGCTTTCATTGGATGCTCTGTCGCCAAGAGGTGCAACGTAAACATCGATGCCTTTTTCTTCTGCTTTCAAATTGTTGGTGTTTTCAAGAACGAGCAACAATCTTTCAAGTCCAAGACCAAATCCTGCTGCAGGAGTGGGCTTTCCACCAACTTCTTCAACGAGATGATTGTATCTTCCACCACCACACACGGTGCCTTGTGCGCCGATGTCTGTTGACACAAATTCAAAGACTGTGCGTGTGTAATAATCAAGACCACGAACTATGCCGGGGTTGACTGTAAAAGGTATATCAAGGGCTTTAAGTCCGTTTTGTACACCGTTAAAGTGCTCTTTGCAGTCGTCACACAAGTAGTCAATGATTTTTGGAGCATTGGCTGTGATTGCCTTGCATCTTTCTTCCTTGCAGTCAAGAATACGGAGAGGATTCTTGTCAAAACGTGATTTGCAAGTTGCGCACATTCCTTCAAGGTTTGCACCGATATACTCTTTCAATGCTTGGTTATATTTTGCTCTGCATTCCTTGCAACCAATGCTGTTGATATTGAGATCAAGTTCCTTGAGTCCTACGTTGTGGAGGAATGTGTTGGCAAGTGCAATGACTTCTACATCTGCTTTGGGAAGGTCACTGCCATACATTTCAACACCAAATTGGTGGTGCTCACGAAGACGTCCATTTTGTGGCTTTTCGTAACGGAAAATTGATGCGATATAATAGGTCTTCAAAGGAAGTCCGTTTTGTGCAAGCCCGTTTTCGATATATGAACGTGCAACACCTGCTGTGCCTTCGGGACGGAGTGTCATACTTCTGTCACCCTTATCATTGAAGGTGTACATTTCCTTGTTGACGATGTCCGTTGTTTCCCCTACACCACGAAGGAAAAGTTCAGTATGTTCAAATGTTGGTGTACGAATTTCTTTGAATCCAAATGAGTGTGCAGTTTGTCTTGCGATGTCTTCGACATAGTGCCATTTGTATGCCTCGCTTGGGAGCATATCTTTTGTGCCTTTTGGGATGTTTATCATAATTCACCTTACAAAATGTATCTTCTAAGATTTGTATCTTTCAGTGCATTGCCAATGTGTTTATCGACAAATTCCTTGTCAACATTGATTGCTTTTGTTTCGTTGTCATCTGCTTCATAGAGTACGTCTTTGAGAAGATGTTCCATGACTGCATGCAAACGTCTTGCACCAAGGTTCTCATTGTTCTCATTTTCGATGTAAGCCACTTTGGCGATTTCTTCAATGGCTTCGTCTGTGAAGTTGAGTTCAACTCCATCAACACCAAGAAGTGCCTTGTATTGCTTCAAAACAGCATTGTCAGGCTCTTTGAGAATTCTCACAAAGTCTGCTTCTGTCAAATTGTTCAGTTCCACACGAATTGGGAATCTGCCTTGAAGTTCAGGAATGAGATCCCCCATTTTCGAGATGTGGAATGCACCTGCTGCAACAAACAAAATGAAGTCTGTTCTAATTGTGCCGTGCTTTGTTTGAACTGTGCAACCTTCCACGATTGGAAGAATATCTCTTTGCACGCCTTCTCTTGAAACGTCGTGGCCTTGTTCTCTGCCACTCTTTGCTGCAACCTTGTCAATTTCATCAAGGAACACGACACCGTCTTGTTCTGCCCTTCTCAGAGCCTCAGTGACGATTGCATCTTGATCAACCATCTTTTCACTTTCTTGGTTGATCATAAAGTCCATTGCTTGTTTGACTGTCAAAGTGCGCACTTTCTTTTGAACTCCACCACCAAAGATATTGCCGATGATGCCACCCATATCAATTTCGCCACCATGTGCATTTTGGTTGAGTTGAATGGGCTTGGGAGTTGCTTTGACTTCCATTTTGATTGTGATGCCGTCAAGATGACCTGCTCTTATATCTTGGAGAAGTTCTTCTTTGAGTTCTGCATCAGATTTCTCACCTGTTTCTGCCTTTTTGCGAATGGGAAGAATGATGTCAACAAGGTTTCTTTCAGCAATTTCTGTTGCTTTGGGCAAGACTTCCTTGAACTTTTCATCCTTGACCATACGGATTGAAACTTCCACAAGGTCACGAATGATGCTTTCGACATCTCTGCCGACATAACCAACTTCTGTAAATTTGGTTGCTTCAACCTTGACAAAAGGTGCTTTTACGATTTTTGCAAGACGACGTGCAATCTCGGTTTTGCCGACACCGGTAGGTCCTTTCATAAGGATGTTTTTGGGTGTGATTTCCTCTCTCATTTCAGGAGAAAGTTTGCTTCTGCGATAACGATTGCGAAGTGCAATTGCCACGGCAATTTTTGCATCGTCTTGTCCAATGATATATCTGTCAAGTTCTTGTACTATTTGTTTTGGGGTTAAGGTGTCCATAGTTCTCCTTGTTGTCTATATACAATGAAAATCAAAGATTTTCAAGTTTGGGTGTGCTTGTTGATTGGTTTACTGAGCACTAGATTGTTTCCACAGTGATGTGATCGTTGGTGTAAACACAAAGTTCGCTTGCAATGTGCAATGCTCTTTCTGCAATCTCAGGTGCACTAAGTTCGGTTGCGCCTGCAAGTGCACGTGCTGCTGCAAGTGCATAGTTGCCACCACTGCCAATTGCACAAATGCCACTTTCGGGCTCAAACACTTCGCCACTGCCTGACACAATATAGAGTGATTCCTTGTCAGCAACAATAAGCAATGCTTCAAGTTTTCTGTACATTTTGTCTGTGCGCCAAAGTTCGGCAACGGCAACTGCTGAGCGCATAAGGTTGCCACTGTATTTGTTGAGCATTTCTTCAAACTTTTCTGACAATGCAAATGCATCTGCAACTGAGCCTGCAAAGCCAATGACAACTTTTCCGTTGTAAATGCGCTTCACTTTGATTGCATTGCCTTTCATAATGACGCTTTCGCCCATGGTGACTTGTCCGTCACCTGCGATTGCTGTGACGCCATTTCTCTTTACTGCACAAATTGTTGTTCCTCTAAATTCCATAATCCCTC
>JAZRGC010000071.1:0-3923 GCA_045643985.1 Clostridia bacterium | reverse complement strand
CATATCACCATTGATGAGCATATCAAGGCGAACAAGATCACTGCGTTGATACCCTGCCATATCATAGTCGAGTGATGCATAACCTCTCGTGCGTGATTTGAGTTTGTCAAAGAAATCATAAATGATTTCATTTAGGGGTATTGTATAAGTCAATTGCACACGTGTGGGGTCAATATAACTCATATCTTCAAAGATGCCTCGTTTGTCTTGGCAAAGTTCCATAATTTGTCCAACGTATTCAGGTGGTGAATATACCGTTGCTTTGACAACGGGCTCTTCCATAAAATCAATTTCACCTGCTGGTGGCAAGTTGGTGGGGTTGGAAACCTCAATCTTTTCACCATTGGTTTTGGTGACGATATATTGAACGCTTGGTGCTGTGGTTATGATGTCAAGGTCAAACTCTCTTTCAAGACGTTCTTCGATAATTTCCATATGGAGAAGCCCCAAGAAGCCACACCTAAAACCAAAGCCAAGTGCCAATGATGATTCCTGCTCAAAACTGATGCTTGCATCGTTGAGTTGGAGTTTCAAAAGTGCTTCTTTGAGATCGTTGTATCTTGCGCCATCTGCAGGGAAAATGCCTGTGTAAACCATTGGTGTTGCCTTTTTATAGCCGGGGAGTGGCTCTTTGGCAGGATGGTCAACACGAGTGATTGTGTCGCCTACGGCTGTATCGCTGACGTTTTTGATGCTTGCGCCGATATAGCCAACTTCGCCCGCTTCAAGGATGTCCTTTGCTTTCATATTGGGGGTGAATACACCAACTTCCACAACGTCAAATTCCTTGCCGGTGGACATCATACGTATCCTATCTCCTGCCTTCACTGAGCCATCAACAATACGCACCATTGAGATTGCGCCACGATAGTTGTCATAGAAACTGTCAAATATCAGGGCTTTCAAAGGTGCAGTGCTGTCGCCTTTGGGTGCAGGGAGTTTTTCGATGATTGCAGAAAGAACATCATCTATGCCGATGCCTTCCTTGGCTGAAATAAGGGGGCAACCCTCGGTGTCAAGACCGATGATGTCTTCGATTTCTGCTTTTGTGCCATCAACATCCGATGATGCAAGATCGATCTTGTTGAGCACAGGAATGATTTCAAGGTCATTGTCAAGGGCAAGATACACGTTGGACAGGGTTTGGGCTTCGACACCTTGTGTTGAGTCAACAACAAGCAATGCTCCTTCGCAGGCAGCAAGCGAACGTGAAACTTCATATGTGAAGTCCACGTGTCCTGGGGTGTCAATAAGGTTGAGAGTGTACTCTTCTCCGTTGTGTTTGTGGAAAAGACGACAAGTTTGAAGTTTGATTGTGATGCCCCTTTCCTTTTCGATGTCCATATTGTCAAGAAGTTGGCTTGACATATCACGTGCAGCAACAGTGCCCGTCTTTTCAATAAGACGGTCAGCAAGGGTGCTTTTGCCATGGTCAATGTGGGCTATAATTGAAAAATTGCGAATCTTATTTAAGTCCAAAACTGCCTCGAAATGTATAATTTATCTTGACAATATTATAATAGAATTATAAAATTTTATCAACGATTTACAAATAAAAAATATATAGGTGGTCAAATTATGAGCAATAATAGCCTTGATTGGCTCTTGAATGCCCCAATAGCGCACCGTGGACTCCACGATGAGAATATCCCCGAAAACAGTATTCCTGCCTTTGAAAAAGCCATTGAGCACGGCTTCAACATTGAAATTGACGTGCATTTGTCAAAGGACGGACATCTTGTTGTATTTCACGATGCAGACTTGAAGCGCATGTGTGGAGTTGACAAGGCAGTCAAAGACTGCACTCTTGATGAGTTGAAAACATATCGCCTTAAAGACACCGACTGCACCATTCCTACCCTTGATGAGTTTCTTGACCTTGTTGACGGCAAAGTGGGCATACTTTGCGAAGTGAAAGGTTTGAGCCCCTTTGACAAAAGCATTGCACAGGCAACTGTTGACAGATTCAAGTCATACGAAGGCAACGTGGCACTGCAATCATTCAATTTTGGCGCTGTGATTTGCTTCAGAAAGGACGGAAGCAGACCTTTTGGTCAACTTATTACATGGGGATGGAAAGACGCTGTAAAATGCTCCAAAATGAATTGGATGGGCAAACTGCATATTTGCAAGATTTCAAAGCCACAATTCATTGCATATGATGTGCGCACATACCTTGATGCAGAAAAATATATCAACAAGCAAAGAAAAAAAGGCAAACCACTTCTCCTTTGGACAATCAATACCCCAGAAAAACTTGACCTTGCAAGGAAGGTTGCAGACAATATTATTTTTGAAATTCCATCAGGACTCCTCGATGAAAACAACTGACATTTATTCAAAGAATAAAGCCGCCGAGCATTCGGTGGCTTTTTTTACTCCTTCCGTCACGATGAATCGTGACACCTCCCTCAAAGATGGAGGCTTGTTTTAATGAATTGGCTTCGCCATGAATTCTCGCTTCGCTCAATGATGTGAAAACAAGTTTTCATGAATTGCAACTTCCGTTGCATTGTGGCAGGATTTTGCCATTACACAGCAAATCCTACGACTGACTCTGCATATTCTCTTGCATCAATTTCTCTTGCATTATAGTAATACTTTTCATAGTCTTCGCTAGACTGTGTATAGTCCAAATCTTTCCAAGCACCTATTTGTTCGTCCGTGGGGACAACTTTAAGGTCATTTACACTATAGCCATCAACGGCTCCAATTGCTATGCTTTGATAATAGTGACGCACTTCGTGGACAAGCACATTCAAGATAGTTCTAGTCCAATAAGAATCTTCCTCAATTGCTGGAAGGGTTATGGTCTTTGTGCCATTCACATAATAACCTAGAGCACCTGATTCCATTTCATCAGAGAATGAAACAGTTATTTCAACATTGTCTTTGGCAAGTTTTCTGAGTTCGTTTGTTGCCATGGCTTGAAGTGTTGCCTCGGTGAATTTGAAACATGCCCTAGTGCAACCATAGAAATCGGATGCTTCTAAATCGGTTCTATCTGTTGTGAATTCCACGCAGGGTCTATACGATCCAAGTTCAACTCCCAAAGTCTTGAATGCATTAGGATGAATGTTTGTGACTGACTCTGGCACAATAATTGTTCCACCGAAATACGTATGACCAAGCAACATTCCAATGCCCGTTACTGCTTTGCCTTCTACTACACTTGGTATCTCTACATCGGCCCATTGTGATGATGCTCCAAATGTTAAAAATCCTGTAAATGTAAGAGTCCCGTCTCCATTTTCCACAAAATAGAAGATTACATCGTCCTTCCTAAAGGACACGTCACAGTCATCATACATCATATAAACTGTTGTGTCTTCTGTGACAGGCAACAAAAATTCTTCTTCATATGATAAAACGTTGCCGTCTTCATCTGCCCAACCAACAAACACACCAGGGTCCAAGTATCTTGACAACTGCCAAGTGTTAATGGTGGCAATTCCATTTTCATCAGTGGCAACATATTCTTCTTGGAAAGGAAAGTCTATATCTTCATTAATGTGCTTAGGCACCAAGGTGATGACATGCTTGTCGGTTATATCTGAAAATTTGAGATAAACTTTTGTAAGATTATTGTTTTCGTCAACCAAATCTTTTAGGTCGAGACTTGATACAAATGGCATTGGTTCATTTTCTCCAAGTCCATAAGCATTTCCACCACCATATGTTGAAGGAACAACTGCAAATGAATCCAAAAGGAATATGTCATCATTTTGCTTCACATAGAATGATGCATGTTGATTGTCTTTGCGTGTATAGGGCAAATACTTCACTTCTACGTCTAAGTCGTTTTCAACTTGAATTATATACTCAACTGGTTGAATAAGTGATGCATCATTGGTGAATAATGCTTTAGTTTTATTTCTATATCTATAATGGTCTGACAAGTTGAATGGCAATATTGCAGCATA
>JAZRGC010000070.1:0-3076 GCA_045643985.1 Clostridia bacterium | reverse complement strand
TTCTATGCATACAAGGCATGGTTGGTTTCTCCCGAAGTTGATCCTTTTGTGCACCTTTGTGGCAAGAGATATATCGACAGAGTTGAGGACGTCACAAAAGTCACAGTGTACTCAAACCTTCCTGAAGTTGAACTCTTTGTCAACGGCGAAAGCATTGGCAAGAAAACTGCAGAAGATCACTTCTTCTACTTTGATGTCAAAAACGTGGGCGAAAGCACAATCGTGGCAAAAGCAGGCGATTTGACAGACGAAGGCACAATCCGCAAGGTTGATGAAATGAATATGGACTACGTCCTTGTTGAAAAGGGCGCAATCCTCAACTGGTTTGACGTCAATGCTCCCGAAGGTCGCTTCTCTCTCAACGACAAGATTGCAGACATCATGAGCACCTTCCGTGGCAAACTCTGGTTCTTGGGTGTTGGCCTTCAAATCAAAAAACAAATGGATGCCAACAAGAAGAAGTCAAAGGACGGCAAAAAGTCAGGTGGATTTGACATCGATCTCAAGGCAGACGGTGGCATTATGCAAATGATGGGCAGTTTCACAGTGCTTCGTCTTACAAGCATGATTGGCATGGCAAACGTGTCATTCACAAAGGAAGATTTGCTTAAGATGAACAAGAAACTCAATCGCATAAGAAAGCCCAAAAACAAAAAGAACTAATGCTATAAAATATTTCAATTCTATTGAAGAAAAAACAAAAAGCAGGCTTTATGTCTGCTTTTTGTTTTGTAAACACGTGTTTTAGGGATTGTTAAAGATTTCATTTCATTAAAAAAGCAGACCAAACAAGGTCTGCTTTTTGTTGTTCGCTCAATTGTGTTTTACACTTCAAAGCAACTGCCACCCACAAACTCACGAAGGATTGAGTTGCAGGGGATGACACTTTCATCTTCAAGAGTCTTGAAGTATTTGAGATATTTGATGAGTCTGTTTGCAACGACGTATTGGGGGTCGGTGGGTTTGATTTCTTTGAGTGCTGGCATTGCTTGTTTTCTAAGGACACAGAGTTCATAAAGCAATGATGAGTTGAACACAAAGTTGACACCTTCTTGGTGGGGATAAATCCATCTAAACTCGCCGTTGCGCACTGACTTCCACATATCGATTGTTGCTGCTGCGCTTGCGCCACGATGCTTCATATCACGGTCGATTCTGCGAATAAGACGTACGTCTGTGGTTGACAATGGTGCATGGTCATCAATGTTGATTTGTGCTTGTGGTGCAATGAAAATCTTAAACTTTTGATGTTTGGGGATTGATGATGTAAGTTGCTCATTGAGAGCGTGTATGCCTTCGATGATGATGGGGCTGTCGTTGTCAACTTTGATTGTCTTGCCTGCTTCTCTTTGACCTGTCTTGAAATTGAAATAAGGCAAGGTGACTTCTTCGCCATTGATAAGGTCATAGAGATCCTTGTTGAACTGCTCTACATCAAGGCAGTTGACGTGTTCAAGGTCCAATTCGCCAAGGGGAACACCTTGGATTTGGCTGATTGTGGTCTTGGGCAAATAATAGTCGTCCATTGAGATCATCACAGGCTTGATGCCTCTTGAAAGAAGTTCGATGCGCAGACGATTGCAAAATGTTGTCTTGCCACTTGAACTGGGGCCTGCTATGCCGATAAGACGGATGTTTTCCTTTTCCTTTTCGATGGCATTGCCAAGTTCTGAAAGCATATGATTGTGACGTGCTTCGCAAAGTTGAACAAAATCTCTTGGATTGTCAATGAGTTTTTTGTTGATGCTGACGATGGTTTGAAGCCCAACCTTCTTTGACCATTGATATGCATTTTGCAAAGTCTTGCCATAGGTGGTTTCTTCTTGGAATTCGGGGATTTCTGCCCCAAGTTCGTGACGAGGATATTGGATGATGATGCCGGGGCTGTAAGGCGAAATGCGATAGTTTTTGATTGCGCCTGTTGATGATGCCATATAGCCGTGGAGATAGTCATAGTATTCGGCACACTTGTAAAGGTGGACAGTGGATTCGGGACGGAATTCCAAAATCTCCATCTTGTCGTGGTGTCCAAATTGTCTGTACACTTCTCTTGCTTCTTCTGTGCTGACAAGAAGTCGCTCAATGGGAAGGTCTTCTTCAATTATCTTTGCCACTTCTGCCATGATTGGCTCGGTTGCACGTGACATATTGAAGCCCGGTGTCAATGATTGACAGAAAATTGCACGTGATACGTTGTAACTGAAACGCACTTGCACATCAGGATACAATCTGTGGAATGCCATTGCCACGATAAAGCGCAAACTTGTTTCGTATGCCTTGGCTGCTTCTTCATTGTCGAGAGTGAGCAGTGTGATTTCTGCTCCTTCATTTCTTTCGGTCAAGGAATAGTTCAATTCCTTGATGGCTGTGTCAATTTTGCAAATGATATGATTGCCATTTTGTTCGGCAGGAATAAGGTCAACAACCCTTGTTCCTCTTTCGACAGCAACTGTTTTGCCGTTGATGATTACATTAAACATAATTTTCTCCTTTCTTAGTCTTTCTTAATTCCGTCATAAGAATATATAATCTAGTAAATTTCAAAGCCATACTATTTTAACACTAAAACCAATTTTCGTCAACAGGAAATTTTTACCCTGTCAAAAACGCCACAAATCAATGAAAACAAGTGTTCTAACCCAACAAAAAAAGGACTGCAAGCGCAGTCCTTTTGTGTTTTGTTGGTTGGTTTAGTTTTGTTCAGGAACATAATTGTAGTGAATGGTTGCATTTATAAGGTTGTCATTGCTAGACTGGATAGTGATATTCTCCCACTCTTCTTCTGTACCTGTGTAATAGACATCTGTCAACCTGTAGCAATCATCGAAGGCTTTATCACCAATGGAAATCACGCTGTCAGGGATGACTATGTTTGTCAAACTGCTATCATCGAAGGCTTCATCACCAATGGAAATCACGCTGTCAGGGATGACTATGTTTGTCAAACTGCTATCATAGAAGGCTTTTTTACCGATGAATGTAACTCCAGAAGGAATTTCAAATGTTGTGTTTGACTTGCCTATTGCATACTGAACAAGAGTTTTTCCAACCTTGCTATAAAGATTGCCATCTATTG
>JAZRGC010000069.1:0-3059 GCA_045643985.1 Clostridia bacterium | reverse complement strand
AGCAAATGACTGACTTCAATATCCGTGAAAGTTGCTGTGATGAGCAAGCCTGCAAACACCACAACAAACACTGCCACTGCAATCCATGATTTTTGCTTGAGTGTGAGTTGCATATCATATCTCCAATTGATGATAGATTTAATAATAAATTAATTTTACCATTTATACGGAAATTTTTCAACCCTATATCCAAAATTCCCCCCAAACAAAAAAGAGCAAGCCGAAGCCTGCTCTGGGTGGTTTTGTGTGAATTACTTTTTGTTGGACTTTTTATCGCGCCATTTAACGAATTTCTTCAGGTCGTGGCTGACAAGGGTTGTGCATACACTGATGACTGATGCATCGTCAATGTATCCTATCAGTGGTATGAAGTCCGGCATCATATCACTGGGAACTAAGAAATACAACAATGCACTTGTGATTGCAATTATCGTTGCAGTGGGCACTTTGGAATATTCCTTGGTGATATAACATTTGACAAGGGAAAGAAATGTTGGTATCTTTGCAAGTTTGCCACCGACCTTTGGAATGCTTTTCAGTTTTTCTTCAACATTGATAAGCATCATATCGGTTTTGCTGGTGTTGTTCAACACCTCTTGCGCCTCAACATATCCACCTTCAAGTGCCTCAATTGCCTCATCGGTTGTTATCTTTCTCTTTTCTCTCTTTTTCATAGCGTCTCCATTTATATCTCTGTGCTTATTGCTGTATGTTCATTGTCCTCGCAAACAACCTCAACTTGACCATTTTTGAAAAACAGCGTTCTTCCATACGCCGTGGCTTTGCCGTCTTTGACTTCAATAAATCCATAATCGCTGATGCCAAAATGGGGTATAATGTGTGAATCTTCAAGACACATTTCCATGACAGTTGGATGTTCAATATCATACACCTCATCTGCACTGTTTATGTGAGGCATAACCGCAAAGTCCACAAGCCCTAAGCCGTCTATTATACGCTGAAAATCCTTATCATCAAACTCTTCATCTTCTTCAGGCTGAGCATATACTTTTTTGCTACAATTCATACTGCCTGCGCTCATACCAATCACAACGCCATCGTATTTTTCAATGATAGATTTGAGGTTTATCTCCTTGAAATATTTGTTCTGTGTAGGCACGTTTCCACCTGCCAAAAACACAACATTCGCTTCAAGGATTGTCCTTTCAATATCACCCTCAAATGCGTGGTCAATGACTGCCAAACTCTCCACACCAAAGCCGTCAAGATTGAGTGACTCAACCATTAACGATGCATTGAGGTGTGTCTTCTCAAAGCCGTCTGGATCGCTGGCAACGAAGGCGAAATTCTTGATTGTAGGCACCGCCTCTTTCAGCCTATCAATGAAGTGATTTGTGTTGTCAGAAGGTGTTGCAAGTTTCACCTCTTCGCCACCATCAACAACCTTTTTGTAAAAGCCTGTATGACTTGTCAAAAATATAGTTTTCATAGTTTATCCTTTTATTTTGATATGATTAAAGCTTTATTCGTGCAAGACCACCTTCACTGGTTTCCTTGTAGGATGAGTCTAGGTCGTGTCCTGTTTCTTTCATTGCTCTGATGACATCATCAAGGGATATCTTTCGTGAGTCCCACAAGAGATTTGCAAGGCTGACTGCATTGATTGCTCGCATTGCTGCAACTGCATTACGTTCTATGCAAGGTATTTGCACAAGCCCACAAATAGGATCGCAAGTGAGCCCAAGATGATGCTCCATTGCAATCTCTGCTGAGTACTCAATTTTGTCGATGTCCAAACCGTACAATTCGGCAAGGGCTGCCGATGCCATTGAGCATGCACTGCCCACTTCTGCTTGACATCCACACTCTGCGCCAGATATTGATGCATTGGTTTTGATAAGGTTGCCAACTATGCCTGCTGTGATTAGAGCATTGACAATTTGTCTGTCGCTATACTTGTTTTTTTGTTGTTGGTAGTATAACACTGCAGGCACAACTCCTGCTGCTCCACAGGTGGGAGCTGTTGCCACTCTTTCGCCAGATGCATTTTGCTCGCCTACGGCAAAGGCAAAGGCGCACACAATTCGGTTTTCTCTTGTTTCGGCACTCTCCCAAATGTCTTGATTGTAGTAGAGTGATTTTGCCTTCTTTTTTACACCCAATCCACCGGGGAGTATGCCTTCATCCACTATGCCACGATGGACTGCATCTTTCATCACTTGCCATACCTTGTGCATATAGTCAAGAAAGTCTGCCGATTCGTTTTCCAAAGCATATTCCCAAAGACGTATGGACTTTGATTTGCAGTACTCTGCGATGTCTTGGAAAGTGTGCAATGTATATACGTCTGGGGTTTCTTCCACAACAGTGTTTTCGTACATAATACTGCCACCACCAATGCTCATCACTCGCACTTTGGCGATCTCTGCGCCATCCTTGTATCCATAGATGTCCATTGTGTTGGGGTGAGGTATGTCTATGGCTGTTGTGTCAAACTCCACCTTGCAAGGTATGGGGGCAAAGGTTTTGATGATGACTCTGTCTGTGCCGTGGCCTTCTCCCGTCTTGGCAAGTGAGCCGAACAATACAACTTTGACACTGTCGATGCCTTGATGTTGCCCTATAAACTCCTTGCATGCCTTTTCGGGCCCCATTGTGTGTGAACTTGATGGACCTCTGCCTATCTTGTATAACTCCACAAGGGATTTCATCCCTGTGATAGGCTTTTTGGTTTCTGTCTGCAATGTGGGCAAAAATGACTCTGCATCAACGTCAAAAATACGTGTCAATTCAATGAGATGCATTGCCGATGGTTGCGACTGTCCCTTTTCCCACTTGGATATTGCTTGATCGCTTACGCAAAGCAACTTGCCGAGCTCCCTCTGGGATAAGCCTTTTCTCAATCTGTATTCTTTGATTTTCTTTGGATCTATCATTTTCTAAAATCCTACCATTTGTATACTATCATATAGATTATACACTATAATTTGCCACAATAAAAGCTTTTTTGCTAAAAATTCCAATATTTTTCCAACCATTGGTTGAAAATAGAAAAAGACACGCTTTTCAGCATGCCTTTTTGAATTTTAAGCGTCATT